>NZ_JBSGFD010000183.1:0-16214 GCF_053603215.1 Kitasatospora sp. NPDC004240
GCTGGGCGCTGCCGAAGCGCCGCCGCCCCGGCCGCCGTGCAGCAGCTCGACACCGCGGGCCGCTCCGCAGGCTGAGCGCGCCGCGACCCGAGGTGAACGAGGGGAGGGCCCCGGCCGCCCGGCCGGGGTCCTCCCCTGTGTGCTGCCCCCGGCCGCGCCGTGCGATCATGGCGCGCATGCCGGAGCCCCAGTCCCTGTCCGAGGTCCGTGAACGCATCGACGCACTCGACGCCGACCTGGTCGAATTGCTCGCCCGCCGTCAGGAGTTGGTCCGCGTGGCGGCCGGGTTCAAGGGCGACGAACAGGCCGTCCGCGCCCCCGACCGGGTGGAACGGGTCATCGCCGCCGCCCGAGCCCGGGCCGGGGCGGCCGGACTCGCCCCGGAGGTCGCCGAGGCCGTCTGGCGCGCCATGATCGGCGCCTTCATCGACCTGGAGCTGGCCGAGCACCGCCGCGGAACGCCCGGCGGCCCCACCCGCCCCCCTGGATGATCTCCACCACGTCGATGACGATCCGCTCGCCGTCGACGACCGCCCACACCTGCCCGCCGTGCTTCTCGAGCGCCTTGTCGAACGGCCGCCGGTGCTTGTCCAGCCCCGCGCCTGCGGTCTTGACCTCCAGCGCCCGGTAGTTCCCGTTCGGCTTGAGGACCGGGCCGCCGACCTCATCGCCCGCAGCCGCCAGGCCGGCGCCATGTTCCTGGAGTGGCGCCGCATGGAACGCTCCGGCCTGCGCCAGGCCCAGCAGTCCGTACGGCCCCTGTACGAGCGCACCCGGCACTTCCGCGCCTACGCCCCGTGGGTGCTGCCCCGCCTTCTGCAGACCCGCGCCTACACCACCAGGGTCCTCACCGCGATCCGCGACCGCCGCGGCCTGGCCGACGACGTCGAGGCCGCCGTCGGCGAACGGATGGACCGCCAGCACATCCTCCATGAAGGCCGGCACCGCTTCGCCCTGCTCATCGAGGAGAGCGCCCTGCGCAACGGCCTCGGCGGCCGCCCGGTGATGCGGTCGAGCCGGTGATCCCGCGCACCTTCCCGCCAGCACCTGGCACCCGGCACCCACCTCTGCTCGGCCCGCTTCTGCGGTCGCACCGAGTCGCGAAGTCCCGCACGGGCCGGTTTCCGGCCCCCGGCCGGCTCCATCCTTGCCCTCCTCCTCAACCGCAAGCCCTGACCGACGCCGAAGCCCCAGGGCGGTGCTGACCGCCGGACACCGCGAAGGCGCCGGCCACCTGGTGGTGGCCGGCGCCTTCGGTTCGGTCGACCCGGCGCTGTTCTGTGGCGCTGGTGAGGGGGTGTTGGGCTGCGCTTCGGGCGACGGTACTGCGGCTCTTGACTCCGGGGATCACCCAGTCCGAGCGAGCGGGAGCTGAGCCCCGCCCGGTCAGCAGAGCTTCGGTTGTGCGACGCCCGGGGCGTGCTTCTTCCACAGCTCGTCGGAAAGCTGACCGCTCAGCCGACGGCAGGCGAACCCGGTGAGGTCGGCCGCCAGCGCGGGAAGATCACCGAGTTCCCAGACCTGCAATGTCCGGTCCGACACACCCACCAGCAACCGCCCGTCCGGGCTGAAGCCGACCTCCCCGCCCGTCGACATGCTCAGCCGTGCCACCAGGAAGGCCTGGTCGGGAGCCTCGACGTCCCAGACGGCGATCGCGCCGGCGGAACTCGCACCTGCCACCAGCCTCCCCCCTGGGTGGTACGCCACCGCCTCGCTGTCCCTGATGTCGGCCAGCCGCGCGGCCTCCTCGGGCTTGTCGGGGTCGGCGAGGTTCCACAGGACGACGGCCCGGCCGCTCTCGGTGACGGCCAGCGTCCGGCCGTCCGGGCTGAAGGCGCCTCGGCCGACCCCGTAGGGATGCCCGTCGTTCCGCACCGCCGTCCATCCGCCCTCCGGCGTCCGACGGAACACCGCCGACATGGGCTTGGTGAAGTTCCCACCGACGTCGAGCGGGACGAGTAGCAGTCGACCGTCCGGACTGATCCGGACGGGGGCGGTCGCGCTGACCCCCTCCAAGGTGTACGCGGCCACCGGGCGGGTGCGCTCTCTGATGTCCCAGACCACCGAGGTGCCGGACGCGAACGGGTTCTCGGCCCCGGACGTGATCAGCGTCGTCCCGTCCGGGGTGAAACCGACCGAGGCGTTGGCCCGCGCACCGGGCAGAGTTACGGCGAGGCGCGGGACGGCGCGGTCGGTGACGTCCCAGAGGATGGTCTCGTCCACCCCGCCGCTCGCCAGTATGGTGCCGTCGGGGCTGAACGCCACGGTCTCGACCATCCTGTTGTGACCGGTGAGCGTGGCGGCCGCCCGCGGGTTCTGCGGGTCCGAGAGGTCCCACAGCTCGACGGTCTCCCTGGCGGTGCCGACGGCCGCGAACCGCCCGTCCGGGGTGAACGCGATCCCGTGCCCGGCCGATCCGAGGTCCGCGCGCCCCCGGAGGGCGGGCGCGGCACGCTTGCCGACGTCCCAGGCCGTCAGGCTGTTCCGGCTGTCCAGCGCCGTGAGGATCCGGCCATCAGGACTGTAGGCCAGGCCCTCGATGGGCGTCTCCCGATTGGTGACGCTGGTGACCACCCGGGGGTGCGCCGGGTCCGTCACGTCGACCTCCATCACGGTTCCCACGCCGTCCCCGCTCGCGAGCCGCCGCCCGTCGGGGCTGAACCGCAACACCGAGACGACGTCCATGTGCTCGGCCACGGTGGTGAGCGCCCGGGGGCTGGCCGGGTCGGCCATGTCCCACAGTCGCACGCGCCTTCCGGAACGGGTCACAAGCAGACGGCTGTCCGCACTGAACACCAGCCCGGCGGACCATCCGTCGATTCGCTTCAGCCGCCTCGGCCGGCTCGGATCGGAGACGTCCCAGACGGTCATGCCGGAATGCTTGACGATCGAGTCCGGGTCGGGCACGTCACTGCTGAACTTGATCATGCCGTCGCCGATCACCAGAGTGCGGCCGTCCGGGCTCAGCGACACGGTGTCACAGTCGTAGAGGTCCGACATCCGGGACACCCTGACCGGTTTCGTACGGTCGCGCAGGTCCCAGAGCGTCAACGTGCCGCATTCCGTGCCCTTCACGCCCCCGACGACGGCCATCATCGTGCCGTCCCGGCTGAACGAAACGCTGTCCGCTCCCTCGGTCAGCCCGGGTTCCAGTGCCGTGCTCCTGACGGGCAGGGCCGGATCGGCGAGGTCCCAGAGCGTCACCGTCCTGACCCGGGCGGGGTCGCCGCTGCTCTCCAGCACGGCGAGTGTCCGGTCGTCGGGGCTGAAGACGAAGCCGGTGACCCGCTGCCGGTCCACGGCAAGCTCCGCCAGCCGGCGCCGGTGCGCGGGATCCGCCACGTTCCACAGCACGACGGCGGTCCGGGTCACGCCCACCAGCAGCCGGCCGTCGTGAGTGAACGCCGACTCGTCGAGGTAGTCGGCGGGCAACTCCTCGTGGGCACCCAGGAAGCGCGACTGCGCGAGCGTCTCGGTCAGGCCGGCCCGGGTGTGCGCGGCGGGATCCAGCCGGACGGCGGCAAGCCCCAGCGCGATAGCGTTCTCCGGCTGGACGTCCCGGAGGTCGCGGGCGTCGGAGACCAGCACCCGGGCAGTGGCCGCCTGACGCTGCTCCTGCGCCGTCAGCTGCTGTTGCCGGGCCAGGTAGGCGGCCACCAGGGCCAGACAGAGCGCCACCGCGACCGTGCCGAGCATGCGCCGCAGGACCCGGACCCGGCGGAGATCGCGCGCCTTCACGGCCCGTTCTCCGGCCTGGCCGGCCTGCAGGAACTGTTGATCCACGGCACGCAGCAGCCGCGCCGCCCGTTCGTCGGCCGCCCATTCGACCGCGGCCGCCAGGCGGGTTCCGACGTACAGGTAGGCCGGGTCCCGGTCGGAGTCCTCCCAGGACTCCACGGCGGACACCAGTTGCTGACGTTTCACCAGGTCATCCCGGTCCGCCTTGATCCAACCCCTCAGTCGGGGCCAGGCACGCAGTAGCGCCTCGTGCGTGAGTTCGACACTGCCTCGGCCGACGGTGACCAACCGGGCAGCCGCCAGCCGGTCCAGGAGCACTGAGAGTGAAACCCGCTGCCGGTGCGACCTGCCCTCCCGCAGCACACGCAGCCGGACCTGCCGACGCACCGCCTCCTCCCGGCCGTCCGGCAGCTGGACCATGCCCAGCACCACGTCGCGCAGAAGGGCGCGGCCCTCCTCGTCCAGCTCGTCGTGGATCGTTTCGGCCGTGTGGGTCAGCGAGTCCCAGATCCCCCCGGTGGCGGCGTACCCCGCGAGCGTGAGAGTGCGGCCGGACCTCCGTACCCAGGTCTCACGCAACGCGTGTGAGAGGAAAGGGAGCGCCGAACCGAGGGAAGGGTCACCGCCCTGTCCCACGTCGCGCAGCAGCAGATCGGCAAGACCCTGCTCCAGTACCAGGCCGGTCAGAGCGGCAGGCCCCTCGATCGACGCCCGCAGGCCCTCCTCACTCAACTGCGGGACGATCACTTGACGTCTGTGCAGCGCCCTGACCAGCTCCGGATGATCCAGACAGCTGTCGTACCGGTCGGCACGCAGCGCGATCACCACACGCACACCGGCGGCGCTGGCCCCGGACAGGACGGCGATGAAGCGGCTCCGCTCCTGCTCGTCCCGGCACAGGCTGAAGACCTCCTCGAACTGGTCGACCAGCAGGACGGGACAGCCCGCGGGCACCGCCCCCACGGCCAACTCGCTCTCCACATCGGCCGTCGGCCGGTTCACCATCCGCGCCCAGCGGGTCGCGAGTGTCCGCAGGGGGCGCGAGCCCGGAGCCTCCAGCAGCAGAGCGGGCCAGGGAGTGGCGGGGTCGGCTCCGTAACGGCACTCCAGCGCAGGCAGCAGGCCGGCCCGCAGGATCGACGATTTGCCCGCGCCGGACGCGCCGACCAGCATCACCGGTGATGCCGGCTCCTCCTCGGTGCCGTCGTCCCCGGGGGCGCCCCCTTCGGGACGGAGCACCTCGGCCAGGAGGCGCTCGACCAGTTCCTCCCGGCCGAAGAAGAAGTGGCACTCCTCCGGCCGGAACGCCTCCATCCCCGGGTAGGGGCAGACGGCACCGTCGTTGGGAACCGGCTCCTGGTCCCGGTCGGCCGGCAGGGAGGGGGGGTACGCCCGGTTCCGGGCCAGCACGAGCTGGCCGGCGCTGTCCGAGCTCTGCCGGTGCGGGCGGACATCGGTGTTCGCGAACAGCTGGTCGAGCCGGGTGTAGGCGGCCTCGAGTGTCAGCCGGGCGGGCGCGCCGGGGTGTCCCTCACGGATCAGCCGCAGCAGTTCGCCGCTGAAGCGGGTGTGCCGCTCGCCCTCGGGCGCGTACGAGCGGTCGTATCCCGAGGCCGAGGCCAGCAGGAAACTGCCTCGCGGGCGGGCCGAGACGAAGGGGTCGCGGCGGAGCCTTCCGCCGACGTCGGCGAGGCCGGAGAAGCAGCAGTCCAGGATCACGGCCGTCGGATGGCGACAATCACTCAACGCGTCCCGAATGGTGTGGAAGGGCACCGATCCGGCAACCCGGCCAGCCCCGGTACTCGCGCTGGTCGCCACGTAGAGCTCTTCGCTGGTACTCAGGACGCCGTGCCCGACGAAGTGGAACAACACCGGGCCGCGCGCCTCGGCAACGGCCTCCTCGACCGCTGCGACCACCTCGCCGTCCGTCGACGGGTCCACCAGCAGGGTGACCTGTCCGGGTGTCATGCCACAGATCTCGACCAGGGTGGCGGCCATGTCGCACGCGGTAGTGGCGGCACCGGGTAGATCCGGCAGACGCGGCAGGTCGGCGGCCCCGTTCGGCGCGGCCGCCGTGTGACGGGCCGTGCCGACAACCACCGCCCGCGCTCCGGGCACCGCGAAGCCCTCGGCGGGATGGGGCAGGGGCGACGTCATTGCCGTCAACCCTGCGCGGGCGGCAGGTCGTGGCCGGTGGGAGGCGCCGCGGCGGTCGGCGCCGGTCCGGTCACGGGAGGCCCCGGTTCCATGACGTCAGCGACCCGACGGGTCAGCTCGGCGAGGCGCTCCGGACTCATCGGACGGACGCTGTCCGAGGTTACCGTCACCTGGCCGCCGTCAGGCCTGGTGACCGTCACCGAGACGCTCCGGCTGCCTCGGCGGTTCTGGACCCAGGCCACCACCGCGGTCGCCAGAACGGCGGCGACACCGCCAGGGGCGAGCACCGCGAGAAGCAGGTCGCCGGTGGCGCCCATCGTACCGGGCGGCGGCTCGGCGCTGTCGTCCCGCCGGACGGCCCCACGCAGTTCGGGCTGGCGGCTGAGCCACCTCCGCAGGTCACCCGAGACATCCTCCCCTTCGACGGTCCGCGCCGATATCGCCACCCTGACGGCCGACTCCACGTCATATCACCTTGTCCACAGACCAGTTGACTTGTGCATGCTCCAACGCGCCCACCCTCTCACCATCGAGCGGGCATAGCCAGGCGTTTTCAAGCTCCTCCATGACCATCTCCCTCGTGTGCGTGTTGCAGGCGCCGTCGGAGGCGTAGCGGGACGCCCGCCACCGCCACTCCCACCCTCGTCCCCGACCGTCCGGCCCTGGCTGCTCCCACAGTGTGGCGCAGTCCGCCGGCTGCGCCGCGGTCTCCTCGGCGCCGACTCGGCGCCGACACCGGGACGGTGGCGTTCGACGAAGGCGGCGTGGATCCGGCCGATGTCGAGCAGGTGCTCGCGCCCGTGCCGCACCGCCGGCTTCTGCGAGCCCGGCACGGGGCGCCCGGGCGCAGGGCCTCGGGGAAGGTGGCGGTGACGGCGGAGCCGGCCGCGGTGAGGTGCCAGGCCTTCGCCCGGCCGGCCCGCGGCAGGGTCACGAACTCCGTCGGGCCCTCGGCCTGGAGCCGGGTGAGGCGCTTCTGGGTCTGCTTGATGCCGGCTGCGCCGCCGTGCAGTTGGTGGAGCTGTTCGGTGGTGGCCAGGGTGAAGCGGTGGAGCGTCACCAGGACGTCGTGGTCGGTCTCCAGTTCCCCGTTCACGAAAGCACTCCTCGGGTTTCGTGCACGGGCCGCTGCCGTGCTCGGCGGCCTCTTCTCCCAGGTTCAGGCAGGCGATCCCCGCCGTCAGGTGCGGCACCGGTTTGGGCGCCGCCGGCAGCCGTAGCGCCGGGTGCGGGGCGGGTTCGTGCCTGCGGGTCCGGCAGGCGGCGGTCGTGTCCTGGGGGCGGGGCCCGGCCTCGTGGATTCCGGCTGTGGTCGGGGTGGTACGTCGTCCGGGCGCGGGCCTGGGGCTCTTCGCGGATGCGGTGGCGACCGGCCGCGCGACCGTGGTCGGCCGGGGCCGGGCGGCTGCCACCGGAGGATCATGGGAATCGGGGTGAATCCTTTCACGGTGCCGGTGCCTCTCATGGCTGTGCCGATGATCGTCGGCGCGGGAGACTACGTGGAGGTCGGCATGATCGTTGGGGTGGCCGTGGCGGTCGGAATGGCGGAGGCGATCGCCTCGCTGCCCGCCGACCGGCGCCGGGTGCTGGTGATGCGCGACGTCCAGGGCCTGAGCGGACGGACCGTGGCCGAGGCGCTGGGCCTGAGCACCGCCGCGATGAAGTCGCGGCTGCACCGGGCCCGCGCCGAGGTCCGCCAGACGCTCCGGTCCCGGCCGGGCTGGGTCCCGGCCGGCGCGGGGTGGGCCGAGCGGTGACCGGGGGCACGGAGTTCGCCAGCTCCTCGCTCGCCCGCCACCTGCTGCGCGGCACGGTCGGGTTCGGCTCGCTGATCGGCGCGGTCCTGGTCCTCACGACCGCGTGGCCGCTCTCCGTGCTGCTTCTCGGGCTCGGGGTGCTGGCCCTGCGCGGGTGTCCGATGTGCTGGATGATCGGGCTGGCGCAGACGCTCTCCCGGGGACGGCTGCAGCGCGAATGCGAGGACGGCGTCTGCCGGCTGACCACTGCTGGAGGCGCCGGGGCAGGCTGACGCGACGGATGTGACGATCCCCGTCGGGGGCCGCGCCGGAGTTGACAGGTCTCCGGTCTGCGGCCCCCGACCTCGTGTCAGCCGCCCGTCCGCCGGCCGGGGTGAGGATCCCGGCCGGGTCGAAGCGGTGCTTGGCCACTGGGGGCACTCCCAGCCCGTCCAGCCTTCCGTTCCCGGGGTGTGGCGAGCCTGGGGCGTCTCGCCGGAGGGCGCCGGTTTCCACCCGCGGCGTACCCGGGCCGACCCGGCGCCCCTCCGCGCATCGGAGCCCGGTGCTGCGGAGCGTCGCCAGGTCGCGTGTACGAGAGGTCGGCCGCTGGGCACGTGGTGCGGCGGCAGCCGCATGTGACACCCACCGCGTCGGCGTAGCCGCGGGTGCATGCCCGCCCAGATACCCGCACGCTGGAGACGGCCTCTGGAGCGCCCGCCGCGTGTGACAGCCCCGCTGTCCTCATTCCACCCCGGACCGGAAGCCTAGGTGTTCTGTCCCGTGAGGTTGGGGACGCGGCTGCCGGGCTTCACCGGGGCGAAGTCGTTCGGAGGGTGTCGAGGGCCCGGCGGCGCCACCAGGCTGCCGTTCGGGGACGGCTCCTTCGACGCCGTCACCATCTCCTTCGGCCTGCGCAACGTCCAGCACACCGGTGCCGCGCTGCGCGAGATGCTCCGTGTGACCAAGCCCGGCGGACGGCTGGTGGTCTGCGAGACCTCCCGGCCCACGTTCGCGCCGTTGCGTACCGTCCACGTCGAATACCTGATGCGGGCGATGCCGGCGGTGGCCGCGAGGGTGAGCTCCAACCCGCAGGCCTACACCTACCTTGCCGAGTCCATGCGCGCCTGGCCGGACCAGCACGAGCCGGCCTGCGTGATCGGCGAAGCGGGTTGGGGAAAGGTCGCGTTCCGAAACCTGACCGGCGGAATCGTCGCCTTGCACCGCGGGTTCAAGGAAGGTTGACCCCGGGTGGTTCCGGACAACCCGCCGCCGGCGCCGCCAGGCGTGGGCCGTCCCTGCGAGTTCGCCGCGCGGGTGCTCGCCCGGGCCGCGCGCAGCGCCTCGATGCCCCTCTTCGGTCGAGGGCGCGCCGGCCGCTTCCGTGCCGCCGAGGCCCGGGCCGGCGTGCTCCCGGCGGGCCCGCGGGTCTACCAGGTCGTGCGGGCCCGGGGGTGTTCAGGCGGCGGTGGTCAGGTGGGTCGGTTGCGGTTCGGGGCGTACCGCGGTGGCGGGGAGGCGGTGTTCCAGGCGTAGGAGGAGGGCGGCGCCGGCGAGGGAGGTGGCGGTGAGGGCGAGCCAGGGCAGCCGGTGGTCGAGGGTGAGCAGGCCGGTGAGCAGGGAGGGGGCGAGGGCGGCGGACAGTGACCAGGAGAGTTGGTAGGTGGCCATGTAGCGGCCGCGGACGGCGGGTGGGGCGGTGGCGGTGACCAGGGCGGAGGCGGCGGGGTTGTGGACGATCTCGCCGAGGGTGACCACGACGACGACGGCCAGCAGTGCGGCGGTGGTGAGGTGTCCGGCGAGGGGGACGAGCAGGGCCTGGGTGAGGAAGCCGGCGGCGAACAGGGCGGCGCCGGTGGCGGCGGCGCGGTTGCGGGTGGAGAAGCGGCGTACCGCGATCCCGGCGGGGACGGCGAGGGCCGCGCACAGCACGGTGTTGACGGCGAAGGCGAGGCCGGCGAGCGAGGCGGGGGCGTGCAGGACGCCGGTGACGTACACGGGCAGCAGGACGGCGAGTGAGGCGTAGCCGAGGGAGATCAGCAGGTTGGCGGTGGCCAGGCCGAGGAAGGGGCGGTCGCCCAGGACGGCGCGGTAGCCGGCCGGTTCGCTGTCGTGCGGGGCGTCGGCGCCGGAGGAGGGGGCCGGGTCGGGGGTGGGGTCGGGGGTGGGGTCGGGGGTGGGGTCGGGGACGCGGTGGACCAGGGCTGCGGCGGCCAGGAAGCTGGTGGCGTTGGCGAGGGCGGCGAGGGTGTAGCCGCCGTCGCCGGCGAGGGTGACCAGCAGGGCGGCGAGCATGCTGCCGGCGCCGAGGCCGGCGTTGGCCAGTCCCCGGGCGAGGGCGTTGACGCGTTCGAGGTCGGTGCCGGAGGTGAGTTCGCCGATCCGGGCCTGCTGGACGGCGGGGTAGCCGCGGGTGGCGACGGCGGTGACCAGGGTGACGGCGGTGAAGGTCGGCAGCGTCGAGGCGAAGGGGTAGAGGGCGAACGCGGCGGCCCGTACCAGGTGGAGGGTGACCTGGGTGGGGCGGGCGCCGAAGCGGTCGACGGCGGTGCCGATGAGGGGCAGCGCGGCCATCGCGAGCAGGCCGGTGAGGGTGAGCACCAGTCCGATGACGGCCAGCGGCAGACCGGTGACGTGGCGGAAGAAGACGAGGCTGAACGGCACGTACATGCCGTTGCCGAGGGCGTCGATGGCCAGGGCCGTCATGGTGGCGCGTTCGCCGGGGAAGCCCGGCCCCCTTTTCGAAAGCATGCAAGTAACTTAGCACCAAGCTAATCAGGATCAAGCCTCTTTCCGGCAAGCGATCCTGTGCCACACTGACCTCATGACCCGCAGCGCCGACCCCGCCCCGAACCCGCCCGCCGCCGAGGCCCGCCCCGGAGCTGCTGAGCCCCGCCCCGGAGCCGGCCCTTCCCGCGCCGGCGCCGATCCGGTGGACGCCATCACCGCCCAGTGGCGCCGTGAGCGGCCCGACCTGACGCAGGGCCTGCACGCGATGGAGGCCTTCGGGCGTATCTACCGGCTCTCGCGTGCCATGGGGGACCGGATGGAACGCGCCTACGCCCCGTTCGGCATCGGACGTGGCGAGTTCGACGTCCTGGCCACCCTGCGCCGCTGCGGCGAGCCGTACACGCTGTCCCCGCGCGAGCTGACCGCCACCCTGATGCTCACCACCGGTGGCATGACCGGACGCCTCGACAAGCTGGAGCGCGCCGGGATGGTCACCCGTTCCCCCGACCCCGGCGACCGCCGCGGCCTGCGCATCACCCTCACCCCCGAGGGCCGCACCACCGTCGACGCCGCGGTCGCCGCCGGCCTCGACGTCCAGCGCGAGGCCGTCGACACCCTCGGCCCCGAACGCGCCGCCCAGCTCAACGACCTGCTGCGCGACCTGCTGGGCTCCCTGGAGGACTGAACCCGCGCCGGCGGGCCGCCCGCCACGGTGGGGCGGGTCGCCGGTGGTGGTGGGGGTGGGCGAAATCGGTTGCGGGTGTGGTCCGGTGCCTGGGAGCGTGCGGGTTCCCGCTACTGCGACGAGGGCCGGATGACGATCTACTTCTACGGCGCGGACGACGTCCCCTACGGCTGCTTCTCCAACTTCTCCGCGCACGGTCTGGAACTCGACGGGCATGTGTGGCCGACCTCGGAGCACTACTTCCAGGCCCAGAAGTTCATCGGCACCCGCCATGCCGATCTCATCCGCCGGGCCCGCACGCCGCTGCGTGCCGCCGAGTTGGGCCGTGACCCGGCCAGGCCGTTGCGGCGGGACTGGGAGCGCGTCAGGGACGACGTGATGCGCCGTGCGGTGGCGGCCAAGTTCCGGGCGCACGCGGACATCCGCGGAATCCTGCTGTCCACCGGCGGTGCGGAGATCGTCGAGGACACCGGCACCGACCACTACTGGGGCCGCGGCAGGACCGGGACCGGCAGGAACATGCTCGGCCGGATCCTGATGCGCACCCGCCGTCAACTGCACGCCGAAGCCGAGGGAGGCCACGGCCACGTCGGGTAGCGACCGGATGGCGACCGCCCGTGCGGGGGCTTCGGGGGACTGCGGGGGCCCGGGAGGGCCGGTGGGACGGCCGGGCCGCGGCGGCGTCGGAGCGTGTGCCCCGGCGCCGGCCTTTCTCGCCGCGGTTGCGGATGCGGTTGCGGGTACGGGTGCGGGTGCGCTCGTGGCGCTGAGCGTCGAGCGCACGAAGGTGGCGGGCGCGGACGGCCTCCGGGTTCGAGGCCATGAAGCGGTGTCCTGGTCCTCGGTCCGGTACGGGACCGGCATGGTCGGTCACGGGGCGAAGGTGCTCACGTCATGATCTTCAGCGGTCTTCCAGCGGTGAGGCGGCCGGTCGTCCGGGCGCCCGGTCGGCTGTCCTGGCGCCCGCGCGTACTCCTATGTGTACGAGGGCGGCCAGGCCCGCGCCGACCAGGTACCAGAGCAGGTCCGGCGGGTTGAAGGTCGAGCCGAGTACCAGCCGGGCGAGTGCACTGCGTCGGGCCAGGTCGTCGGGGACGCCGGTGAGTTGGAACAGCTCGACGGCCCAGCTCAGGCCGGCCGCCCAGGCGGCGGCGGACGGCGGGCGCAGGCGCGGCGCGACGAGCACCGCGAGCGCGTACAGCAGCACGGTGTAGAGGGCGTCGCCCGCGTACTTGGCCACCTCGCCGTCCGTCACCGTCCGTACCCCGAGTCCCGCGCCCACCGTCAGCACGGCCGCCACTGCGGCCGCGCCCCGGACCGCCCATCGCCCCCGAAGATCATCCATGCTCGCACCTTAAGGCCTCTTCTTCGGACCACGCCGGGCGGGCGGCGTGATCCGAAGGACAGGCCCTGGGGGTCGGGGGCGTACGGGTGTGCGGGGTTGGCCACCACCCGCCCGGTCACGCTCGGGCAACCCTTCACCCGCTGGTCGATCCGCATCCCCAGTGGCCGTCTCATCGTTGATTCACCATGGCCGCAGGATGACACGGAGAGACTCTTCGATGACTTCTTCGAGCGCGCGAGCGACCGGGGGCACGGAGCGGACCTCGTGACGTTCCCCGCCGAAGGGCCCTCCGTCGTCTGGCTGGGGCGCACCGGAAGCGGGGCCGTCGCCTCGGTCGTCGTGGCCGATGGATATCACTCGTCCGACCGGCGTCCTTCGCCCTGAGGTGCTGGTGGGTGGCAACGGGGTGCCGCCTCGGCGTGTCCCGCCGCACACTGTCGTTTCCCCGGTGGGCGGTGGGCGGTGGGCGGTTTGCCGGGTGACGGTCGAGCTTCCGATCGCCTGGCCGCCCCAACCCGGTGAAGGTTCCTGGTCGCAGCGTCAGGCGTCGTGGTGTAGCAGCAGATCGCCGAGTGCGGTGCGCCGGTGCAGGACCGCCTTGCCGGCGCGTGAGGTGGAGATCAGTGCGGCGCCGCGGAGTGCCGCGGTGTGGGCGGAGATGGTGGCGGCGCTGACGCCCAGCCGTCGGGCGAGGTCGGTCGTGGTGCGTTCCTCGGTCAGTTGGCGTAGCAGCTCGGTTCGGGTGTTCCCGATCACTTTGGCCAGTGCCTGTGGGCCGTGGGCGACGTCGGGTGGTGGTAGGAGGCCGGTGCCTGCCGGGTAGGTGATGGTGAGGGGGTGGTCGGGGAGGTCGCAGAGCAGTGGCCCGCCGTTCCAGTGGAAGCTGGGCAGGAGCAGCAGTCCGCGTCCGCCGAGGTGGATGTCCCGTGGCGTGCCCGGCAGTTCCCACAGGCCCGCGTGCAGGCGGGCGCCGGGTAGCAGTCCGGTCAGCAGCGGGCCGACGCCGTGTTCGGCGAGTTGCACGGCCCGCGTGACGAACTCGGTGTGGTGCAGGTCCTGTATCTGTGCCCAGACCGGGGCGAGCAGGATCTCGAACGCGGCTTGCTGTGCGCGGCGGAGCGAGTGCCATGCCTCGGCGTCACCGCGGTGCAGTCGGTGGATCCATGCCGGGGCGGGTGTGCGGGCGGGGGCGTAGACGCGTTCGAGTTCGGCGGCGACCAGGTCGGCGGGGGCCGAGCGGACCTGGTCGAGGGCGTCCGGGAGGGAGTGCGCCAGCGTGTCCAGGAAGCGCGGGGCGCGTCCGGCCGGGACGAGGTCGGCGAGAGGGAGGGCCGCCTTCGGCAGCGCGCGCAGGGCTCTGCGCCGCCAGGAGCCGTGTAATAGGTCGTCGTCCTGGCGGCCCATCATGGTCAGTGCCACGTTGAGTTCCTGGAGAGGCACGGGCCGGGGTGCGAGGCTGACCCGGGCGAGGTCGTCGGGCGTGAGGTGGATGCGGAGCACGGCTTCCCCTTGTGTGTCGGACCCGACGGTGGCGCGGGCGCCATCCTTGAGCCCCCAACCTAAACGATCGTGTGCGCCGGCCCGGGCGGGACAGCATGCGCTGCATGACCTACGACTTCCCGATGAGCCGACGTACTGTCACCAGGTCTCTCCTGGCAGGCCCTGCCGCGCTGTTGCTCGGTGCCGGTGGCCGCGCCCACGCCGACCCCCGGGCCGCCCTCGCGGCGGTGTCGGGTGGTGTGGTGCCTGTGTTGCCCGCGCCTACGGGCCGCTACCGGGTGGGGTGTCAGGAGGTGTATCTCGTCGACGACTCCCGGCGTGATCCGTGGGATCCCGCGATTCCGGTGAGGGAGTTGATGCTGACGGTCTTCTACCCGGCCCGCGACGTCACCGGCCTGGCCCCGGCCGCGCAACTGCCGTCGCAGGCCGCGGTGTGGTTCGGGCGGATCGTCCCGCTGACGCCGCTGCGCCTGCCGGCCGCTGGTGTGGACTGGGGTGCGACGCGGTCGCACGCGTTTGAGGGCGCGGTGCCGTTGGTGGGTCGGTGGCCGGTGTTGGTGCACGGTCCGGGTGGTGGTGATCCGCGGGGCCTGGGGACGTCCCTGGCCGAGGACCTGGCCAGTCACGGCGCCGTCGTCGTCTCGGTCGACCATCCCGGCGACGCCGCCGCGGTCGAGTTTCCCAGGGCCCGGCCGTACCGGCCGGACGTCGTGCGCACGACCGTCCTGCGGGGCGATCCGAGGGAGCGGCCGGACGTGGCCCGCACGATGATCGACGCGCGGATCGCCGATCTGCGCTTCGTCCTCGACCGGCTCGGGAGGGCGGCCGAGCTGCCGCTGCCGCGCGGCCTCGCGGGGACGCTCGATCTGCGCCGCCTCGGCGTGTACGGGCATTCCGCGGGTGGCAGCGCGGTGAGTGAGGTGATGTTCGAGGACCGGCGGGTGCGGGCCGGGGTCAATCTGGAGGGGTTCCTGGATTACCCGCCGTCCGTGCCGGGTGCGGGCGCGGAGCCGTTCCCGGTCGCGGTACGGGGGGTGGACCGGCCGTTGCTGCTGGTCGGCAGCGAGGGGTTCGAGCGGCGGGAGGAGCTGGAGCGTTCCTGGTCCACCGTCGCCGCGTCCTCGGGTCGGTGGGTGCGCAGGGTGCGGGTCGCCGGCGCCGGGCACTGGACCTTCACCGACTACGCCGCGATGCTGCCCCAACTCCAGGGGGCCGGGTTGATGACGGCGGCGCAGAGGAACGCACTGATCGGCACCCTGGACCCGTCGATGTCGGTGCCCGCGGTCCGCCGCACGGTCCGCGGGTTCTTCGCGCGCCACCTGGCCGGCCAGTGATTCGGAGGACGCCGGCCGGTGAGCGCGCGGGTTGACCGGTGCGCCCGGTCGCGCGGCGAAGGGCCGGCGGGCCCTCCCGGCGCGGGCGTGGCGCGGGCGGGTTCCGGGTGCCGGGCCCTGGCCGTGTGCCGGTCGTGTGTGGGTCGGGGTCGGGGTCGGGTCGGCGTGGGGTGGGCTGTGGCGCCCGGGTTGATCTGGTGCGAACGGATTGCCGAGGGAGTGTCAGGGCGTCCGGTTGTGCCGTTCGTTCTCCTAGGCTCGCGGTATGCGGGCGTGGCGTCAGGGCCTGGCCCGTTTCCCGGGCCCGCAGTTGTCGCGGGCTTGTTCGTCGTCGATCTAGGAGATGTGAGGAAGAGATGGGCACACCCAGCGAGCCGTTCGGGACCGTCGTCAGCGAGATCGGGATCAACACGCGTGAGTTCCCGAGTACGGACTCCGCCGTCACCGGCACCCTGCCCTTCGGTGCGAAGGTCGGTCTGCGTTCGAAGGTGCGGGCCCAGAACATCGACGGTAACGACATCTGGTACCTGCTGCGCGACCGTAACGCGTGGGTCGCGGCCCGGCACGTGGCGAACACCGGCGTGGTGAAGTTCGCCAAGGACGTGGTGGGCCCGCAGGGGGTGATGGCGGAGCAGGGCGCGGTGGGCTAGCGCAGGGGTTCCGGCGGGTGGCGGGCGGTTTCCGACCACCGGAGGCCCAGGCCCCCGGTGGTCGGGGAGTGGCCGCGGCCCGTCGGGTGTGACGCTTGCTCACCCTCCCGAGCCGGCCCCGGCCCGGCTCGCCCGGGCGGTCGGCGCGTGGTCGACCGCCCGGTTCCGTTCGACCCCCGCGCTCCTGTCCGCCCGTGTCGGCGTGGCGGAGCTTCCGGCCGGCCTTCGGGGCGGGCCGCGGCCCTGCCCTGCTGTGATCGGGCGCGGGGCGGGCCCGTCCCCCCGGAACCGGCCCGCGGCGCGTAGGCGTTCACCCGGCCCCGGCAGGCGGCCCCGGCC
>NZ_JBSGFD010000184.1:0-16101 GCF_053603215.1 Kitasatospora sp. NPDC004240
ATTCCGAACCCGGAAGCTAAGCCTCACAGCGCCGATGGTACTGCAGGGGGGACCCTGTGGGAGAGTAGGACGCCGCCGAACGATCATTCAGAGAAACCCCGCCCGGGGCACCCGGGCGGGGTTTCTCGCGTTTCCCGGGAAAACCACGGGAAAACCGGAGGGGGCACCACCCGCCCGAGGGCTCCGCCATCCGGATGGCGGAGCCCCGTTTGACGGGTGCCGCCGGGGGCCTGAGCGTGGCAGGTGGGACGCCCGTGTGCGCGGCGCCCCGGCAGGGGTACGCGGTGGGCCGCCCGGTGTGCCGCCCATCCGAGAGGAAGCGGTGCGGGCGATGACGGACGAGCGGGCGAAGCGGATCGCGAAGTTCATCAAGCCGCTCCGGGTGAAGCCGGGTTCGAAGGTGGACCTGGCGGAGGACTTCGATCCGCGTTTCAGGGCCGGCCTGAAGAAGCACGAGGGTACGGAGCTGCTGGCGACGGGGGTGTCGTTGCTGGCGGAGTACCAGGCGCGGCTGGCCGCCCAGGACTCCCACGGGGTGCTGCTCTGCCTGCAGGCGCTGGACGCCGGCGGCAAGGACGGGACGATCCGTCACGTCATGAGCGGGGTGAACCCGCAGGGGGTGCACGTCAGCAGTTTCAAGGTGCCGTCCGCGGAGGAGCTCGACCACGACTTCCTCTGGCGGTACGCGCGGCGGCTGCCGGGCCGCGGGGAGATCGGGATCTTCAACCGCTCGCACTACGAGGAGGTCCTGGTGGTGCGGGTGCACCCGGAGAACCTCGACCGGCAGCGGCTGCCGGAGGAAGCGCGGGGGCCGGGGGTCTGGGACCGCCGCTACCGGGCGATCAACGACTGGGAGCACTACCTCACCGACAACGGGTTCAAGGTGGTGAAGATCTTCCTGAACCTCTCCAAGGAGGAGCAGCGCACCCGTTTCATGAAGCGGATCGACCTGCCCGAGAAGAACTGGAAGTTCTCCGCGGCCGACATCCGTGAGCGTGAGCGGTGGGACGAATACCAGCAGGCCTTCTCGGAGATGCTGTCGGCCACCAGCACGCCCTGGGCGCCCTGGTACGTGGTGCCGGCCGACCGCAAGTGGTTCGCGCGCATCTGTGCGGCGGCGGTGCTCGCGCACACGCTGATGGATCTCGATCCGCGGTACCCGACCGTCAACGCGCAGGCGCGGAAGGAACTCCGCGCGGCCAGGCGCCGGCTGGAGGACCAGGCGCCCGAGGGCGCCCCCCGCGACCCGTACGCGGCGCGCCACCGTGCCGGCTGAGCGAGCCGCCTGACCGCGACGGCCGGGAGAGGGCCACGGCCCGGAGGGCGCCGGACGTCGACGCCGGATGTTGAGGAGTGACGATGACGCAGCAGGACGGCCGTCCGACGACGGATTCCCCCGTGCCGTGGTACGCGCGGCCACCGCAGGAGGTCGTGGCCCGGCTCGGGGTGGACCCGGTGATGGGGCTGAGCGCCTCCCGGGCGGCCGAACTGCTCACCGTGAACGGGCCGAACGCGCTGCCCGAGGAGACGCCGCGGCCCGGGTGGCTGCGCTTCCTCGACCAGTACCGCACCTATATGCAGATCATCCTGGTCGCCTCGGCGGTGGTCTCGCTCGCGATCCAGGAGTGGACCACCGCGATCCTCCTGATCGTGCTGACCCTGTTCAACGCGGTGGTGGGCCTGCGGCAGGAGGGCAAGGCCGAGAGCGCGATGAACGCGCTGAAGTCGATGATGCAGGCGACGGCCCGGGTCCGCCGTGACGGGACGGAGGCGGAGATCCCGGCCGAGCAGCTGGTGGTGGGCGACATCGTGCTGATCTCGGCCGGTGACGAGGTGCCGGCGGACGGGCGGATCGTCGAGGCCAGCGCCCTGCAGATCGACGAGTCGGCGCTGACCGGTGAGAGCGTGCCGGCGGCGAAGGACGCGGGCACGCTGACGGCCGTGGACCCGGGGCCGGGGGACCAGTCCAACATGGCGTTCATGAACACCCCGGTGACCCACGGCAGCGGGCTGCTCGTGGTGACCGCGACGGGCGCGGAGACCGAACTGGGCAAGATCTCCGGGATGCTGTCGGCCACCGAGAAGGAGCAGTCGCCGCTCACCAGGGAGCTGAACACGCTGACGCTGTGGATCGCGGCGGCGGCCGGTCTGACCATGGTCGTGATGTTCGCGCTCGGTCGCAGCCGCGGTGAGGCCTGGGACGTGCTCTTCGTCAGCGCGGTCTCGCTGGCGATCGCCGCGATCCCCGAGGCGCTGCCGACGGTCAGCCAGGTGATCCTCTCGGTCGGCAGCCTCAACCTGGCCAAGCGCCACGCGATCGTCAAGGAGCTGCCGTCGGTCGAGACGCTGGGCTTCACCTCGGCGATCAACTCCGACAAGACCGGCACCCTGACGATGAACCAGATGACCGTCGTCGAGGTGCTCAGCCCCACCGACCGCTACACGGTCTCCGGGACGGGCTACCGGCTGGACGGGAAGGTCCATCATGCGGCGGGCACCTCGCCGAGCATCGAGGACGCGGTGCTGCCGTACCTGCTCGCCAATGACGCCAAGCTGGTGGACGGCGAGGTGGTGGGCGACCCGACGGAGGGCGCCCTGCTCGTCCTCGGCCACAAGGCGGGGCTGGACATCGAGTCCACCCGGGAGCGTTTTCCCCGGCTCGCCACGCTGCCGTTCGACCCCGGCTACAAGCTGATGGCCACCTTCCACCCGGCGGTGGACGCCTCGGGCCGGCCGGTGGTCCGGTGCTTCGTGAAGGGCGCGGCACCCGCCGTGATGGACCGGGTGACCGGGGCGCTGGCCGGTGGGGCGGACATCCCCTGGGACGCCGACCTGCGCGGGCGGGCCGAGGCGCAGACCGAGCGGATGGGCGGCGAGGGCCGCCGGGTGATGGCCGCGGCCGTACGGGACCTGGATCCGGCGGGGTTCGACCCGGACGGCGATCTGCTGGCGCTGGTCACCGATCTGCGGGTGACCAGCCTGGTCGGCATGGTCGACCCGCCCCGGGAGGAGTCGAAGGCGGCGGTGGCCAGCGCGCAGGCCGCGCACATCCGGGTCCGGATGGTCACCGGGGACGACGTCACCACCGGCGAGGCCATCGCCCGGCAGCTGGGCATCGAGGGCGAGGCCATGCTCGGCGCCGAGTTCGCCGCCCTGTCGGAGCCGGAGCGGCTGGCGCGCATCGACGGCATCGGCGTGGTCGGCCGGGTCGCGCCCGAGCACAAGGTGCTGCTGGCCGACACGCTGAAGAAGAAGGGCGACGTCGTCGCGATGACCGGCGACGGGGTGAACGACGCCCCGGCCATCAAGGCCGCCGACATCGGCATCGCCATGGGCAGCGGCACCGACGTCGCGAAGAACGCCGGCCGGATGGTCCTCGCCGACGACAACTTCGCCACCATCGTCTACGCGGTGGAGGAGGGCCGGAAGCTCTACGACAACCTCACCAAGTACATCCGGTTCGTCCTGGTGCTGCTGGTGACCTTCGTGCTGACCTTCCTCGGCGCCACGGTGTTCAACCTCGCGGCGGGGGAGCCGTTCACCCCGGCCCAGGTGCTGTGGGTGCACTTCGTGGTCAACGCGCCGTTCGGTTTCGCGCTGGGCTTCGACCTGGCGAGCCCGGGGCTGATGCGGCGCACCCCGCGTCCGCGCGGGGAGTCGGTGCTGACGGCGCCCGTGGTGATCACCGTGGGGCTGGCCGGACTGGTCATCAGCATCGCCCTGCTCCTGCTGATCAAGCTGGGCGAGGTGCGGTACGACAGCGGTGAGATCGGCAACTCCATCGCGTTCACCGCCTTCGCGCTCTGCCTGATCGTGGCGGCCTACGAGTGTCGCAGCGAGCGGGCCTCGGTGCTGACCGTCCGGACCTTCGACAGCAAGCAGATGAACCTGGCGGCCCTCGGCGAGTTCGTCCTGGCGGTGCTGGTCACCCAGATGGACGCGTTCCACCGGCTGCTGGGCACCACCGAGATCGACGCCCGGCAGTTCGGCTGGGCCCTGCTGGCGGCGTTGGCGCTGCTGCTGCTGTGGGAGCTGGGCAAGCTCATCGCCCGCCGCCGCACCCCGGCGGTCCGGGACTGAGCCCCGGGCCGCCGGAGGTGAGGCGGCCCGGGGGCCCCGGGTCTCAGGGCCTCGGGGTCTCAGGCCGTCCCGCCCTCCCGGTCGTGGAAGGCGGCGACCGCGGTGGGCAGGGTGGGGAAGATCAGGTCGGGCCCGATGGCGTCGGTGAGGCCGTAGGCGTCGAGCTCCTCGCGCAGGTCCTGCTTGACCCGGGCCAGGGCGAGGACGATGCCGCGCCGGGCCAGGTCGAGCCGTAGGGCGTCCAGCGAGTCCAGCGCGGTGATGTCGACCTCTGTGTTGGCCTCCGTGTTGAGCACGAACCACCGCACCGGATCCGGCTGGTCGTCCACGGAGGCGAGGGCGCGGCGGCGGAAGTCCTCGGCGTTGGCGAAGAACAGGGGCGAGTCGTAGCGGTAGACCAGCAGGCCGGGGACGGTCCTGGCCTGCGGGTAGTCGTCGACGTCGTGCATCCCGGCGACGCCCGGCACCACGCCGAGCACGGCGTCGTGCGGCCGGGCGACCCGGCTGAGCAGTTCGGCCACCGAGAGGGCCACGGCCACCAGCACGCCGTACAGGATGTCCAGGGCGAGGACGCCGACCAGGCAGCCGACGGCCAGCAGGAGTTCGCGGCGGCGGAAGGAGGCCAGCCGGCGGAAGCCGGCGAGGTCGATCATCCGGATCGCCGCGTAGACCACCAGGGCGCCCAGGACGGCGTCCGGGGTGTCGTGCAGCAGGGGGCTGAGGAACAGCAGCACGGCGACGACCCCGGCGCCGGCGGCGAGCGAGTACAGCTGGCTGCGTCCGCCGGCCGACTGGGCGAGCGCGGTGCGGCTGGCGCTGCTGCTGACCGGGAAGCCCTGGAAGAAGCCGGCGCCGAGGTTGACCGCGCCGAGGCCGAGCAGTTCCTGGTTGGCGTCCAGCCGCGGACCGCCCGGCTGCTCGAAGGCGCGCGCGGTGAGGATGAAGTCGGTGTAGCCGACCAGCAGGATGCCCACCGCGGGCAGCACCAGCCGGTGCAGGTCGTCCATGCCGGGCAGGTCGGGGCGGGGCAGCCCGGCCGGGATGTCGCCGATCACCTCCAGGCCGTGGTCGGCCAGCGAGAACGCGGCCGAGACGGCGGTGCCGAGGATGACGGCGAGCAGCGGCGCCGGGATGCGGGGGAGGAAGCGGGCCACCAGGAAGAGGAAGAGCAGGGTGGCGGCGCTGAAGGCGACCGTGGGCAGGTCGGCCTCGGTGACGTGCGAGGCGAAGGAGGCCAGCTGGGGGAAGAAGCCCTCGCCCTCCACCTCGACGCCGGTGAGCTTGGAGAGCTGGTCCACCATCATGATCATCGCGACGCCGGCCAGGTAGCCGATCAGGACCGGCCGGGAGAGCAGATCGGCGACGAAGCCCAGGCGGGCCAGCCAGGCCAGCACGCAGAGCACGCCGACCACCAGGGCGAGACTCGCCGCCAGCGCGGCGTAGCGCACGGGGTCGCCGCCGGCCAGCGGTCCGACCACGGTGGCGGTCATCAGGGCGGTGGTCGACTCGGGCCCCACCGACAGCAGCCGGGAGGAGCCGACCAGGGCGTACAGCACGATCGCGGGGAGGATCGCCCACAGGCCGGCGACGGGTGGCAGGCCGGCGACGGAGGCGTAGGCCATGACCTGGGGCACCAGGTAGGCGGCGACCGTGGCGCCGGCGAGCAGGTCGCCGCGCAGCCAGGCGCGCTGGTAGTGACGGAGGACCGCGAGTCCGGGAAGGGTCGGCAGCACGTGGCGACGCCCTTCGCGGGGAGCACCGGCAGACATGGGTCTCCCTCCTTCTCGGGGCCTCATCATGCCAACCGCCGGGCGGCGGTGGGGTGAGGCCGGGCCGAGGAGGAGGGAGCCGGGCCGGAGGTGGTCCAGTCCTCCCCGGGCGTCTCCGTCCTCCCCGGGTCCTCAGCCTTCCCGGAGTCCTCCGTCCTCCTCGGGGTCAGTCCTCCTCGGGGGCCGCGCCGGCGAGGGTCTCGGCGCGCAGGTCCTCCTCGGAGGCGCCGCGCCGCCAGTAGCCGGAGAAGTTCACCGCCCGCCGGTCGAGGCCCCGCTCGCCCACCAGGTGGCGGCGCAGCGCCCGGACCGTCCCCGCCTCGCCCGCGATCCAGGCGTATGGGGCGCCGGCGAGCGGTTCGGCCGCGCGGACGGCGTCGAGCAGGGACGGGTGGCCCTCGGAGCGGACCAGCCAGGTGATCTCCCGGTCCGGGCCGGCCGCGAGCTCCTGGACGTCCTCCGGGTGGGGCACCTCGATCCAGGCGCGCACCGGGGTGCCGGCGGGCAGCCAGTCCAGGATGCCGCCAGCGGCGGGCAGCGCGGTCTCGTCGGCGGCGAGCAGCACCAGGTCGGTGCCCTCCGGCGGGAGGAAGCCGGCGCTGCGGTTGTCCGCGACGTACGGGCCGAGCAGCAGCACCCGGTCGCCGGGGGCGGCGGTACGGGCCCAGCGCGAGGCCGGGCCGGTGTCGCCGTGCAGTGCGAAGTCGACGTCCAGCTCGGCGGGGTCGGTGCGCTGGGCGCGGATGGTGTACGAGCGCATCACGGCGGCGACGGACGGGTCCAGCGCGCGCCAGGCGGCGAACCAGTTCTCGCCGGCCTCCAGCGGCAGCACCGGGGCGTCCTGGCCGGGGTGCGGCAGGAACAGCGAGAAGCTCTGGTCGCGGCCGCCGGAGGCGAAGTCGTCCAGCTGCTCGCCGCCGAAGGTGACGCGGACCATGGTCGGGCCGAGCCGCTCGGAGCGCACGACCCGTGCCTCGAAGAAGCGGAACTGGCCGGCGATGGTCAGGGGCGCGTCGGGGGTCTCAGACGCGTCAGGGGTCTCAGGGTTGTCGGTCATCGTCTCGTCAGCTCACCTTCTTGGCGGACCGGATCGCCTTGACGAGGTTCTCCAGCAGCGGCGCGGCCCCGGCGTACGAGAAGCGCGGCACGGCGTCCCACGGGGTGACCTGGCCGGCCTTGACGGCGGGCAGCTGGGCCCAGGCCGGCTTGGCGGCGAGGTCCTCGGGCTGGAGCGCGGTGCCGCGCTTGTCCAGCAGGATCAGGTCGGCCGCGTACTTGCCGGCGTTCTCCCAGCTGAGGCTCTCGTAGTAGCCGTCGGCCTCGGTCTTCTCGGGGACGATGACGTCCACGCCGAGCTGGGCGAAGAGGAGCAGGTCGGTGGAGACCTTGGGGTTGGAGACGTAGAAGAGGTCCGGGCTGCCGGAGGCGGCCAGCACCCGCAGTCCGCCGGCGGCCTTGGCGGCCTGGCGCAGCGATTCGGCGGCGGCCTCGAAGCGGGCCTTGGCGTCGGTGACCTTCCTGGCCTTCAGGTCGGCGCCGAGCGACTCGGCGAGCTTGGCGTACTGCTCGATGGGCTGCGTCATCGGCACCCGGCCGGTGGTGACGGTGGCGATGTTGGGGCTGAGCCGGAGGATCTTGTCCTTGCTCTCGTCCGGCACGTACCAGAGGGCGTCCGGGTCGTACATGTGGGTGACCAGCAGTTCGGGCCGCAGCGCCGCGTACTTCTCCAGGCCGAACTCGCCGTAGGCGTTGCCGACGATCTCGACCTTGTCGACGTTCAGGTCGCCGGCCTGCGGGTCGGCCTTGCCGTCGGTGCCCTTGGTCTCGCCGAAGACGCCGACGATCTGCTTGTCCACGCCGAAGTCGACCAGGGCGGCGGCCGCGCCGGTGAAGGCGACCACCCGGGTCGGGGTGGACCCGGCGGTGACCTGCTTGCCGCGGTCGTCGGTGAAGGACCACGGGCCGCCCGCGGGGGCGGCGCCCCCGGACGCCTTGCCGCCGCCCCCGCTGCCGCAGGCGGCGAGCAGGGCGCCCACGGCGGTGGCGCCGCCGGCGGCGAGCAGGCCTCGGCGGCCGAGGCGGGCATGGGTGGCGTGCGACATGACGGTGGGTCTCTTTCGACGGGGGCGGGGCCTTGACGGGCGCGGGCGCGTTCGAGGGCGCGATCGGGGAACGGCCTGCTCACAGGGGCGGGACCGGCGCCGACCGGCGACTGATGTAGGTTAACCTAACCTAAGTTTGATGTTGAAAGGGGCGTGGGCCCCACCCCTTCATCCGGAGCCACCCGTGACCCTCAGCAAGCCGCCGCAGGCCCGACCGGGCCCGACGGCGCCACCCGGCGGGTCCGGCCGACCCTCCCCGCGCGCCGCCCGGCGGACCGCCGGACTCCTCCTCGCGCTGCTCGCCCTGGCCGCCGTCCTCGCGCTCAGCATCGGCGTGGGCGCCAAACCGCTGACGCTCGCCGAGGTCTGGCACGGCCTCACCGACCCGGACTCCGAGGCGTACACGGTCGTCCACCGGATGCGGCTGCCCCGCACCCTGCTCGGCCTCGCCGCCGGAGCCGCCCTCGGCCTCGCCGGGGCCGTCATGCAGGCCCTGACCCGCAATCCGCTCGCCGACCCCGGCCTGCTCGGCATCAACGCCGGCGCCGCCGCGGCCGCCGCCTCCGCCACCGCCTTCCTCGGGGTGGCCACCTTCGCCGGCTACGTCTGGTTCGCCCTCGCGGGCACCGCCGTCGTCTCCGTGCTGGTCTACCTGATCGGCGGCGGACGAGGGGCCACCCCCGCCCGGCTCGCCCTCGCCGGCGCCGCCCTCAACGCCACCCTCCTCTCCTACGTCAGCGCGGTCATGCTGCTGGACACCACCGCCCTGGAGAAGATGCGCTTCTGGACCGTCGGCTCCCTCGCCGACGCCCGGCCCGGGACGGTCACCGCCCTGCTGCCCTTCGTCGCCGTCGGCCTGCTGCTCGCCCTGGGCCTCGCCCGGCCGCTCAACGCCATGGCCCTCGGTGACGACAACGCCCGCGCCCTGGGGGCCGATCCGGCACTCGTCCGCGCGCTCGCCGTGCTCGCCGTCACCCTGCTCTGCGGCGCGGCCACCGCCGCCTGCGGTCCCGTCGTCTTCGTCGGCCTGATGGTGCCCCACCTGGTGCGCGCCCTCACCGGGCCCGACCTGCGCCTGCTGTTCCCGTACTGCGCGGTGCTCTCGCCCGTGCTGCTGCTCGGCGCCGACGTCCTCGGCCGCCTGGTGGCCCGGCCCGGCGAACTCCAGGTCGGCATCGTCACCGCCGTCGTCGGCGGACCGTTCTTCCTCCTCCTCGCCCGACGCACCAGGACGGCCGCCGCATGAAGGTGATCCGCCTCGGCCGGTACTCCGTCCGCCTGCGCCCCCGCGCGCTCGCCGCCGGGACGACCCTCGCCCTGCTCGCGCTGCTCGTCGCCCTGCTCTCCCTGGGCAGCGGCGACTACCCGATGAGCACCGCCGAGGTCCTGCGCGCCCTCACCGGCGACGGCACCCCCGCCCAGGACTTCGTGGTCAACGAACTCCGGCTGCCCCGGGTGGTCACCGCCCTCGCCGTCGGCGCCGCACTGGCCCTGGCCGGCGCCCTCTTCCAGTCGCTCGTGCGCAACCCGCTCGGCAGCCCCGACATCCTCGGCTTCACCCAGGGCGCCGCCACCGGGGCGCTGGTCGTCGTCGTGGCCGGCGGTAGCAGCCTCGCCCTGGCGACCGGCGCCGTCGTCGGCGGGCTGGTCACCGGCGCCGCGATCTACGCCCTCGCCTGGCGCGGCGGCCTGCACGCCCACCGGCTCGTCCTGGTCGGCATCGGCGCCGCCGCGATCCTCACCGGCGTCAACGGCTACCTGCTGACCCGCACCCGGCTCACCGAGGCCTCCCGGGCCGTGCTCTGGCTCACCGGCAGCCTCGACGGCCGCGGCTGGCAGGACGCCGGACCGCTGCTCGCGGTCCTCGCGGTCACCGTGCCGCTCGTCCTGCTCGGCTGCGCCCGCGCACTGCACGCGGTCGAGCTGGGTGACGCGCTGGCCGGCGGCCTCGGCGTACGGGTCGAGCGGCTGCGCCTCGCGCTGCTGGCCTCGGCCGTCCTGCTCGCCGCCCTCGCGGCGGCCGCCGCGGGCCCGGTCTCCTTCGTGGCGCTCACCGCGCCCCAGATCGCCCGGCGGCTCACCCGGGCGCCCGGGCCCAACCTGCTCGCCACCCTGTGCGCGGGCGCGGCCGTGCTGGTGAGCGCCGACTACGCCGCGCAGCACCTGTTCGGCGAGCGGCAGTTGCCGGTCGGCGTGGTCACCGGCGTGCTCGGCGGGACGTACCTGCTGTGGCTGCTCACCGCCGAACGCCGGGCGGGACGGCTGTGACGGCCGCGCGCGGAACCCACGACGACCCGATCGACGACCCGACCCACCACGGAGAACCGGCCATGACGGACGGCGGAGCACGGCTCAGCGGACACGACCTCACCCTCGCCTACGAGCGGCGGACCATCGCCGAAGGGCTCACCGTCGCCATCCCCGACCGGTCCTTCACCGTCATCGTCGGCCCCAACGCCTGCGGCAAGTCCACCCTGCTGCGCGCGCTCTCGCGCACCCTCCGGCCGGCCGCCGGCACCGTCCTGCTTGACGGGCACGACATCGCCCGGCTGCCCGCCCGGCAGGTCGCCCGCACCCTCGGCCTGCTGCCGCAGTCCTCGACCGCGCCGGAGGGCATCACCGTCGCCGAACTCGTCGCCCGCGGCCGCTACCCGCACCAGGGGCTGCTGCGCCAGTGGTCCCCGGAGGACGAGCGGGTGGTGGACGAGGCGATGGCCGACACCGGTGTCGCCGACCTCGCCGACCGCCCGGTCGACGAACTCTCCGGCGGCCAGCGCCAGCGGGTCTGGATCGCCATGGCCATCGCGCAGCAGACCCCGCTGCTGCTGCTCGACGAGCCCACCACCTACCTCGACATCGCCCACCAGCTCGACGTGCTCGACCTGTGCGCCCGGCTGCACGAGCGGCAGGGCCGCACCCTGGTGGCCGTCCTGCACGACCTCAACCACGCCGCCCGGTACGCCACCCACCTGATCGCGATGCGCGACGGCGAGGTCCTGGCGCAGGGCCCGCCGGGGGAGACCGTCACGGCCGAACTGGTCCGGGAGGTGTTCCGGCTGCCCTGTCGGGTCATCGACGACCCGGAGACCGGCACCCCGCTGGTCATCCCCGCCGCCCGTCGCGGCGAGAACTGACCGAGGGGGTGCGCCCCGTGACGTACGGGCGCACCCCCTCGGCGGGGCCGGACGCGTCAGACGCGGTCGGCCGCGATCAGGACGTACTGGAAGGAGCCGTCCTTGTAGGAGGAGATGAACGCCTCCTCGATGCCCGTCACCAGGGAGGAGGTGGCGCGCAGCTCCCAGTACGGCAGGGTGGCCGGGGTCAGGTCGATGACGGCCTGCGGCACGAGGCGGTTGTCCGCCATGGCCCGCAGGTACTCCCGGCGGGAGTGGATGTTGCACTCGAAGTGGGCGTTGATCTGCGAGACCCACTTGGAGGGCTGGCCGTACCGCGGGTTCCAGCAGCCGGTGATGGTGACGTAGCGGCCGCCGACGGCGAGCATCCGGGAGTGCTCGGCGAACAGGTCGTGCAGGTCGACGTACATGCTGGACTCGTTGTTCCACGAGGCCGCGATCTCGCCGGTGCCGAACGGCTGGTCGAGCATGTTGCAGACCCGGGAGCGGACCGAGTCCTGGATGCCGAGCTCCCGGGCGCGGCGGTTGCCGAACTCGGCCTGCTTGGCCGACAGGGTCACGCCCTCGACCTTGCAGCCGAAGCGCTGGTGGGCCATCACCATGGAGCCGCCGCGGCCGCAGCCGGCGTCGACCAGCGTGTCGGCGGGGGTGATCTCGCCCAGGTTGTCCAGCAGCACGTCGGTCTGGGCCGACTCCAGCCGGTGCAGCTCGGCGATCACCTTCTTCTCGCGCTCGCTGTCCTCCGGGGCGCCGAGCGCCGCGTGGTCGATCTCGCCGATGCCGTAGTGGTGGTGGTAGAGGCCGTCGACGTCGCCGAGACGAAGGTTGACCGGACGGGCCTCATGGTCCCAGTAGCGTGCGATGTCGCCCTGGTAGGGGGTGGCCGGGCCGGGCACGGTGGGGGTGGTCAGGGTGGGCAGGTCGGTAGTGGTCATCGATGAGCTCCTTGTGGTTACCAGAAATCGGGCAGGCTGTAGCGGAAGGTGTTGGTGCGGTGCCAGTAGTGGTTGCCGTCGACCCAGACGGCGACGCCGCGCAGGAAGCGCGCCAGGGTCGGCACGGGGTGCTCGGCGGCCAGCGCGGCCGCCTCGGACTCGAAGGCGTGCATCAGGTCGTTGTGGACCTCCACCGCCTTCAGGTACGCGTCGCGGTCGGTGAGCCCCTCGCGTTCGGCGATCACCACGGGCAGGTTCAGGTGCCGTCCGGGACTGGCGAGTTCCTTGGTGTACGAGTACAGGTCGTTGACGATCGTGGTGGCGTTGGAGGCCAGCGCGATGACGCGCTGGAGCCCGGGCAACGCGTGGAGCTCCGGCGGGAGTTCGTAACCGCCGACGGTGTCCGTGATGGTCGGGCAGGGGCGGAAGTTGTTGAACTGGCGCATCGCCAGGTACTCCCAGACCGTCGGTACGTGGTCCGTCTCCGCCCAGGAGGCCTCGGCCAGGTACCCCAGGTGCAGCCGGGCCATGTCGTGCCGGAACCGGTCCGTCTGGGAGGGGCTCGCCGCCCGCGAGAAGTACTCCATCGCCGAGCGGTACGCCCGTCGGGGGGCGTCCGCGTGCAACGACTCCTGCCAGTCCGGCTCGTACTCCCTGGCGGTGTGCAGCGGGTCGAGCGCCGTGTGCGCCAGGAGCAGCCGCCCGCCGAGGCCCACGGGCGAACCGCCGTGGTCCTCGCAGTAGCAGTCGTCGACCACGTTCTCGGCGGTCATCAGCCGGGCGGCGACCATCACGTGCTCGACGTCGGGCGCGTCGGGGTGGCAGGCGACCATGTAGCGGCTCACCTCGAAGCCGTCGAACTGGTCCTCCCACTCCGGCGGGAAGAGCTGGACCTCGTCCACGGCCCAGGACTTGATCCGCCGGCCCACCTCCGCCACCCGCTCCGGGTCGGGGTCCGCGACCGGGTGGTGGTACAGGCCCGGGACGGGATCGCCGGCCTGCGGCGGGGAACTCCGCGGGGTCAGGTGCAGGCCGCTCGTGCCCAGCCCGGTGGGGCCGCCCAGGACCCTGGTCAGGGCCGTCCGGCTCATGGTCGTACCACCGAGGGCCCCACGGCGTTCGCCGTTCTGGTCTCCACGGGCATGGGAAGGCCTCCTCGCTGTGAAGGGATGCATGCCGTGACGGATCGTCACCGAGCCTGGTGCGAAGGGGAAGTGCGCGGTCCCCTTGTCGCTCGCTGATCAACGGTAGGCGGGGCGGAGCGGATCGAGGCACTCCGTCGTGCGCTGTGCACCCGATAGGGTGAACGTGCGCGGATCTCAGGTTTGAGACGGGTTCCATGGGCCAGGAGTCGGTCGAACGGGGTGTCGACAGGTCCCCCGGTGTCCGGACGTCGGTGTCACCGGCCGCCCGTGGCCGCGGGGTTGGGCGCGGGCGGGGCTGGCGGGCCGGGGGCCGGGCGCGTACGGTTCGGCGGTGTGACGGTTGACCAGGTGCGGGTGAACCAGATGTTCCTGCCCGGGACGTACGCGGAGGGCGTGCCGTACGCGCTCTTCCGGCAGCTGCGGGAGGTGGCGCCGGTGTGCTGGGTGGAGGAGCCCGCGGTGGGCGGCTGGCCCGCCGGGCCGGGGTACTGGGCGGTGCTGCGGCACGCGGACGTGAAGCACGTGCTGCGCACGCCGGAGGTGTTCTCCTCGCACCTGGGCGGGACGCAGATCCGCGATCCGGACACGCCGGCCGACCTGGACTTCGCCCGGACGATGATGCTCAACCAGGACCCTCCCGACCATTCCCGGCTGCGCCGGGCCGTGGCGGCCGCCTTCACCCCGCGGGCGCTGCACGAGCTGACCACCGCCATCGAGAACCGCGCCGCCGAACTCGTCGCCGGTATCCGTCCGCTAGGCGAAGCCGACTTCGTGCCGATTGCCGCTGATCTGCCCGTGTGGACGCTGGCCCTGATCCTGGGAGTGCCGGAGCAGGACCGGCAGCTGCTGGTCGACTGGTCGAACCGCGTGATCGGCTACCAGGACCCGGACTACGCCCGCTCCAGCACCGCCGACCCGTCCCGGCTCACCGACATGGGACGCGCCGCGCTCGACCGCCGCCCGACGGTCTTCACTGCCCCCGACGGTCGCCCGCTCAACCCGCGTTCCCGCGCGGCCCTCGCCGACATGTTCGCGTACGCCCACGCAGTCGCCGTGGATCCGCCGCCGGGCAGCATCGTCGCCCGCATGCGCGACGCCGGCCTGAGCGCCACCGAGTTCGAAACGATGTTCTTTCTCTTCGGAATCGCTGGAAACGAGACCCTGCGAAACGGGCTTCCCGGTGGCCTGTATTCCCTGCTCACCCATGCCGACCAGTACCGCATGTTGTCCTTGCGGCACGACCTGATCGATTCGGCGATGGAGGAGTTGCTCCGGTTCTGGCCACCCGTCCTGCAGTTCCGTCGCACCGCCACCCGCGACGTCGTGCTGGCTGGGCAACCGATCCGCAGGGGCGACAAGGTGGTCGTCTACCACGCCTCCGCGAACCGGGACGAGTCGGTCTTTCCCGACCCGGACCGCCTGGACGTCACCCGCGCCCCGAACGACCACGTCACCTTCGGCTTCGGCCCGCACTTCTGCGTGGGAGCACGGCTCGCCAGGATCCAGATGTCGGCCCTGATCCGCCGGGTCGTTGCCGAGCTGCCCGGCCTGGAGCCGGCGTCGGATGCGCCGCCGAAGCGACTGGTCTCCAACTTCCAGAACGGGCTGAAAGAGCTGCACATCCGTTGGAAATAGGACGTGGCCCTCTGGCCGACGTCAGCGGGAACATTCCTACCTGAAGGCTCCGGCAAGGCCTAATCGGCTGTCGCTTGGATAGTGGCTTCTCCACCGCAAACGCTGGAGAACCGCCATGCCCGACTGTTCATACTTGTCTGCGACGTGGCCGCGCCATGCCAGTGCGGGTCACGCAGCCTCGGCCGCGTTCTCGTGCCCATCGGGCTTCGCCGGTCATCTCCGCCTGTCGCAACCGAGGAATGGTCTCCCTGATTCCGCTCCGTCCTGGGTGCTCACTATTCATGATCGGATGGATGCCGCGAATGTCTGTGAGGTCCTGCGAGGCTCCGTAGAACCCTCGACATCCGATTCTGCCGTTGACCTGGTAATTCCGGCAGGTGCGTTGCGCGTTACTCTTGACGGGAGGGATCCCGTTTCCATGAGCATGATTCGGCGATCGGCCGGCAAGACGGTTCATCTCTGCGACGGCCAACCCGTTCTGGAGTCGACCGGTCGTGGTGCAACGTGTGGTTGTCCGTCTTCCTGGGACGCGCGTCGCCTGCAGGCCAGGGCTGGTCGCGGGCCGCGGCCTCAGGCCATGGTGCGGTTTCGACTCACGGATCTGCCGGACGTGGGGGTCTTCGAATTCTCGACCACGTCCTGGGATTTTGCCGAAGCCGTGCGCCGCGAATTGGATGGGGTAAGCCAGGAAGGTGGATCTCGCGAGGGGGTGATCGGAATTGATTCCGTCAGGTTCCCGACACGCGCAGGGCTAGAAGTGAGCTACAGTCGACCGGCGCTGAATCTTGGCCCACGCGGATGACTTCCTGAGCTGCGGCGGACCCGTGGCCCCCGGGATCGGTGCCCGGCACGCATCTACATCTTTACTAAAACGTGGTCGACTATAGGGTGATGCACTGGCCCTTTGAGTCGCCATCATTTGCCAAGCAGGCCCTGGTTTTCTGAGACCGTGTTTGAGATCTGCCGTGTCCCGTGGCTGGTGGGGTCGTTGAGCTCTTCGTGAGCGTTGTCGGGGGTGGGTATCCGTCGGATCTGACGGATGAGCAGTGGGCGCTGGTGGAGCCGTTGCTTCCGCCGGCGCGGGTGGGTCCGAAGGGTGGTCGGCGGGAGAAGCATCCGCGGCGGCGGATCGTGGATGCGATCTTCTACGTGGTGCGGACTGGGTGTGCCTGGCGGCAGCTGCCGAAGGACTTCGCCCCGTGGCCCACGGTGTACTGGTACTGCGCGCCGTGAGGCGCTTCGTTGTATCCCCGGTTCAGCCGGGATGAACTTGGAGGGGGGTTCCTGGGTCACCTGACTTA
>NZ_JBSGFD010000185.1:0-15928 GCF_053603215.1 Kitasatospora sp. NPDC004240
AAGCCGGCCGCGCCCGCGAAGCCGGCCGCCGCTGCCAAGCCGGCCGCCCCGAAGGCCGCGGAGGCCCCCAAGGCCGCCGTCGCGCCGAAGCCCGTCGAGGCCCCCAAGACCGCCCCGAAGGCCGCCGAGGCCCCGAAGTCGACCTGGAAGTCCTCCAGCGACTCCAAGGCCGCCAAGGGCACCAACGACGCCAAGGGCAGCTACACCGTCAAGGCCGGCGACACCCTGAGCAAGATCGCCGCCGCCAAGGGCCTGGACTGGAAGGCCGTCTACGACAACAACGCCCAGGTCATCGGTGGCAACCCCGACCTGATCTTCCCGGGTCAGACCCTGAGCATCTGATCCCCCGGATCGGCCGCGGGCTCCCGCGGACCGTCGGGATCCGCCAGGGGCTCGGGTAGCTGCGAGGGCTTCGGGGTCCGTGAGCGCCTCGGGGTCCGCGAGGATCCGTGGGTGCCGGTGGGAGCTGAGGGTGCTCCCCGGTACTCCGCGGCACCGGTACTCGCGTGACGCCGGTACTCCCACGGCACTGGTACTCGCGTGGCACCGGTACGACCGGCCGCTTCTCCGCTGTGCGGGGGAGCGGCCGTCGCCGCTTCCCCCGGACGGCCCCCGGCCCCCCGGTCCCGTACGGCGGGGCAGGATGGTGGCATGGAGCAGGGTGAACTCTTCGGCGAACTCCCCGGTGCCGCCCCGCCTGGCGCTGCCCCGCCCGGCACCGTTCCGTCGTCCGGTGCCGCGTCCTCGCGGGTCCGGTCCGAGCCGGCCCCCGGGGTGGTGCTGCTCCCGGGCTGGCTCGACCCGGTGGCCCGGTCGGAGCTGCTCGCCGCCTGCCGGGAGTGGGCCCGCCCGCCGGCCGGCCTGCACACGGTGCGGATGCCCACCGGCGGGATGATGTCCGTACGGATGGTCAGCCTCGGCCTCCACTGGTACCCGTACGGCTACCGCGACACCGCCGAGGACGGCAGCCCGGTCAAGCCGTTCCCGCCGGCCCTCGGCGAGCTCGCCCGGCGCGCCGTCGCGGAGGCGTACGGGGATGCGGCGGCCGGGATCACCGGCGCCGAGGGCTACGACCCGGACATCGCGATCGTCAACCACTACCCGCACGGCGCGAAGATGGGCCTCCACCAGGACCGCGACGAACGGGCGAACGCCCCCGTGGTCTCCCTCTCGCTGGGCGACACCTGCGTCTTCCGGCTCGGCAACACCGAGACCCGTACCCGTCCGTGGACCGACCTGGAACTGCGCAGCGGTGACCTGCTGGTTTTCGGCGGCCCGTCCCGGTACGCGTACCACGGGGTGGTCCGGACCCTGCCCGGCACCGCCGAGCCGGCGCTGGGCCTCACCGGGCGGCTCAACATCACGGTGCGGCGATCGGGGCTGCGGTGACGCCCGTGTCCCGCGCTGTCCGGTTCGGGGTCCGCTGCCTGCGGTCCGGTGGCCCAGCGGTCACCCGTCGAGTGCTTACTCGTTCGAGTGAATGGGACGAGGCCCCCTGGTGTGCGGGAATTCCGTGACGCGCTGGAGAATTCGAATGGGCTGAAGGAGCCGAAGACCACCACAGTACGGACGGTCGCCGGAGGCCGGGCGGATGACCTCCGGCCGGACCGGCGGACGGAGAGGAAGTGCACGCATGGGTACCCCCGTCGACGATCTCGTCGATCTGCTCGACCTGGAGCAGATCGAACTGAACATCTTCCGCGGCCGCAGCCCCGAGGAGGCGCTGCAGCGGACCTTCGGCGGCCAGGTCGCCGGTCAGGCGCTGGTCGCGGCCGGGCGCACGGTCGACGGCGACCGCCCCGTGCACTCGCTGCACGCCTACTTCCTGCGCCCCGGCGTGCCCGGGGTGCCGATCGTCTACCAGGTCGACCGGATCCGCGACGGCCGCTCGTTCACCACCCGCCGGGTGCTCGCCATCCAGGGCGGCCGCTCGATCTTCGCGCTCACCGCCGACTTCCACCTCCCCGAGCGGGGAGGCATCGAGCACCAGCACACGATGCCCGACGTGCCCGCGCCCGAGGAACTGCCCAGCGCGCTGGAGGAGGTCGGCTCCAAGCTCGGCGAGCTGCCCCCGTTCATCAGCCGCCGTCAGCCCTTCGACATCCGCTACGTGGACCGGCTGCGCTGGAACAAGGAGGACCTCGCCGGCGTCGAGCCCCGCAGCGGCGTCTGGCTGCGCACCAACGGCACCCTGCCGGACGACCCGCTGATCCACGTCTGCGCCCTCACGTACGCGAGCGACATGACGCTGCTGGACGCCGTCCGCGCGCCCGTCGAGCCGCTCTGGGGCCAGCGGAACTTCGACATGGCCTCGCTGGACCACGCGATGTGGTTCCACCAGCCGTTCCGCACGGACGACTGGCTGCTGTACCAGCAGGAGTCCTCGATCGCCCACGGCGCCCGCGGGCTCGCGCGCGGCCAGATCTACGACCGCTCAGGCCGGCTGGTGGTCTCGGTGGTGCAGGAGGGCCTGTTCCGCCCGCTCGGCGGGGCGTGACCGGCGCCCGCTCGGCGGGGCGTGACCGGCGCCCGGACGACTCCGGTACGGTTCGTTCGCATGCCGTCGGCCGCCCCGGAATGATCCGGACCCCCGGCGGGTGTTGAGTGGAAGCAGGGAGGCGTCCGGCAGTTCGGGACGCCATCGGACACCCCCGCGGTGCCCTCGCCCGGGCGCCGCGGGACCTACGACCGACTGGGAGGGCTTCTCGATGACGGCGACGGCCGCAGAGGAATGGAAGCACTGGAGCGACGGCCGCGCGGCGGCGGTCAGCGCGCCGCACGGCCAGCTGGCCCTGACCGGCACGCACTGGCTGGAGCCGGAGCCGGGCACGCTCCCCGGCCTGCCCGGTCACTGGTGGGCCGACGCCGAGGGCGTCCGGGTCCGCGCCACAACGGCGGACGGCATCACGGTCGTCGGTGCGCAGGCCCCGCTCGACGGCGAGGTCCTGCTCCGCCCGGACACCGATCCCGCCGCCGACACCGCGACCCTCGGTGACCTGCTGCTCGTCCCGATCGAGCGGGAGGGCGAGCTGGCGCTGCGCGTCTTCGACCCCGACGCGCCGGGCCGGACGGCCTTCGCCGGCATCGCCGCGTACCCGTACGCGCCGGAGTGGGCCGTCCCCGCGCAGTTCACCCCGTTCGCGGACGGCGAGGCCCAGGCGGTCGTCGTCCCCAGCGCGGACGGCCGGGACCGCCCGCTCGCCGTCGCCGGCACCATCGCCTTCACCGTCGCCGGGGAGCACCACACCCTGACCGTCGGCCTCTCCGGGAACCGGCTCAGCGGGGTCATCGCCGACGCGACCAGCGGCCACGACACCTACCGCTTCCGCTTCATCACTCTGCCCGCCCCCGACCCGGACGGCCGTACGGTGCTCGACCTCAACCGCGCCTACCTGCCGCCCTGCGCCTTCGCCGACCACTTCATCTGCCCCTTCCCGCCCCCGGGCAACCGGCTCGGGCTCGCCGTCGAGGCGGGGGAGAAGGAGGTCCTGACGCGGTAGGCGGGTGCGGAGGCGGGCGGGGCCGTGTGGTCCGCCGGTCCGTTCGACGGCCCCGGTGGACGGCCCGGTTGACGGCCCGGTGGACGGCCGGGTTGACGGCCGCCGGGGCGGAGGGCCGAGGATGGGTGACCGTGTCGACCAATCATCCTGCCAATTCGACCCGGGCCGAAGCCCCGGCCGCCCCCTCTTCCCCTGCCTCTTCCCTTTCCCCTTCCCCCGCTCCCTGGTACCGCCGGGCTGCGAGAGGCGCCTTCGCCGACCTCACCCCGCTGCGCGAGCACGCCGACTACCGCCGGGTCTGGTTCGGCCAGGCCGTCTCCTCGGTCGGCCAGCAGATGACGGCCGTCGCGGTCTCCGTCGAGGTCTACGACCTGACCGGCTCCAGCTTCGCCACCGGCCTGGTCGGCCTCTTCTCCCTCTTCCCGCTGATCGCCTTCGGCCTCTACGGCGGCGCCGTCGCCGACCGCGTCGACCGCCGCCGCCTCGGCCTGATCGGCTCGGCCGGGCTGGCCGCCGTCTCCGCGCTCCTCGCCGCCCAGGCACTCGCCGGCCTCGGCCTGGTCGCCGTCCTCTACGCGGCCGTCGCCGTCCAGGCGGGGTTCTTCGCCCTCAGCTCCCCGGCCCGCTCCGCGATGATCCCCCGGCTCGTCCCCGGCGACCAGCTCCCGGCCGCCAACGCCCTCAACACCGTGAGCATGAACCTCGGCCTCACCGTCGGCCCCATGCTCGGCGGCCTCCTCATCGGCGCGTACGGCACCCAGGCCGCCTACCTGGTCGACACCGTCGCCTTCACCGCCACCCTCTACGCGATGTGGCGCCTGCCCGCCATGCGCCCGGCCGCCGAACCCGGCAAGCCCCGTGCCTCCGTCCTGGACGGCCTGCGCTTCCTGCGGGAGCAGCCCAACCTGCGCACCAGCTTCCTCGCCGACCTCGCCGCGATGATCTTCGGCATGCCGCGCGCCCTCTTCCCGGCCATCGCGGTCACCTTCTACGGCGGCGACGCCCGCACCGTCGGCCTGCTCGTCGCCGCCCCCGCCGTCGGCGCCCTCATCGGGGCCCTCTTCTCCGGCTGGGTCGGCCGCATCCACCGCCAGGGCGCCGCCGTCCTCGCCGCCGTCGCCGCCTGGGGCCTCGCCATCGCCGCCTTCGGCCTCGTCCACAACCTCTGGCTGGGCCTCTCCCTCCTTGCCCTCGCCGGCTGCGCCGACACCATCAGCATGATCTTCCGCAACACGATGATGCAGGTCGCCGCCCCCGACGAGATGCGCGGCCGCCTCCAGGGCATCTTCATCGTCGTGGTCGCCGGCGGCCCCCGCCTCGGCGACTTCGAATCCGGCGCCGTCGCCTCCCTCGCCGACCCCGCCACCTCCGTCGTCACCGGCGGCCTGGCCTGCGTCGCCGTCATCCTCCTCCTCGCCGCCCGCCGCCCCGCCTTCCTCCGCTACGACGCCCGCCACCCCACCCCCTGACCCCCCTCACCCCGCCACGCCACCCCACCCCCGATACCCGGCAGCGAGCACCCCCCGACGTGCTGTATTGTTTTCCACGTCACCGGGACACCGGAGACAAGGTCGAGAAGCCAACCAGCCGAAGCCCCCAGGGTCGAAGCCGCGAGGCCACAAGACCACGGGACGTGGCGCAGCTTGGTAGCGCACTTGACTGGGGGTCAAGGGGTCGCAGGTTCAAATCCTGTCGTCCCGACAGTGATGTCGGAAGGCCGTTGGCTGGGAGAAATCCCAGGCCAACGGCCTTTTTGTTGATGGACCGACAGATGGTCGACGGCTGGAGCGGCGCCTGCTTGCGATCTTGTCAGGGACCAGCCGGGGACCGGAGGCGCCGACCGATGGGACCGCCGCCACCTGCGGGCACTTCGGGAACCGCAGAGGTGAGCCTGCGCCGTCGAGCACTCACTGGACGAGACGCAGGTGACGCACTCCGGCCTCCGCCGGCACCGAGCTGGCGGATGTCGTCTGCGCGGTGCGCCGGTCCGCCGACAGGTGCCTGCTGAGGGTCCGGCCAGCCTTCTCGATAGAGCTCTTGTCCGGGTGCAGGTACCGCTGGGTCGTGGTGATGTGGCCGTGCCCGGCGATCTTCTGGAGAACGTGGATGGGAACGCCGGCGTCAGCGAACCAGGTGAGGCCGGTGTGGCGGAGGTCGTGCCGACGTAGGTACTCGTAGCCGAGGCTGACGACGACTTCGTCCCAGTGGGTTGCGTCGCGGAGGATGGCTGTGGTGATGCGGCCGCCGCGCGGGCCGGTGAAGAGGCGGGCCATGGGGTCGTTGCCGACCACGTTCATGCGCCAGTTCACGAGGTCGCGGATCTCTTCGATGATGGGGACGGTGCGTCGTCGCTTGCCTTTGGTGCCTTTGTCGATGAGGCCACCGGGGGCGGTGGTGGTCTGGCGGCACAGGTCCCAGGTCCAGTCGAAGCGGTTGATGTCCTTGACGCGAACGCCGGAGACTTCGCCGATGCGGGCGGCGGTGCAGGCGGCGAAGCGGACGATGTCGCCCCAGCCGCGGTAGTGGTTGTGGGATCGCTCGACCAGGGCGGTGGCGAGTTCGTCGAGGGCGTCCCAGTCGTTGAGGGCGAGGGAACGTGGGTCGTCGAGTTCGTCCTCGGCTTTCTTGTAGAGGCGCTGCCAGCCGCTCATGCGTGAGGGGTTGAAGTCGATGAGGCCGTCGCGGACGGCCTGCTCCATGATGCGTACGAGCGGGGCGAGGCTGTTCTTGACGGAGGCGACGCTGAGTCCGTCGGCGACCCAGAAGTGGAGAGCCCGGTCAGTGATGCCGTTGGTGATGTTGACGACCGGTATGTGGCCGAGGACCGGGACGACGCGGAGCTTCCAGCCAGCGGTGTAGGGGTCGAGGGTGGTGGTCTCCAGGCCGCGCATCGCCAGGTCCCAGTTCTCGTCGCCGTATTCGGCGAGGGTCATGGTGAGGGTTCTGGGGGTGATGCCGCGTCCTGCGGCCCGTTCCATGCGGGAGATCCAGGCCTCGGCTTCCTCCTCCGTGGGGACGGAGGAGGAAGCCGACTTGCGGCCACCGCCGTTGGGGTCCGTCCAGCGCACGCGGGCGCGGTAGCGGAACTCCGGGCGGCGGTCGGGGCGGTGTTCGATGTCGGTGGTGAGCTTGACACCCATGGGGATGAGCTGGGTGTGGTCGGACATTCAGGCTGCCTTGGATGGGTCGGTGCGCTTCTGAGCGAGCCACACCTGGGTGTCGGGGATGCTGTAGAGGTAGAGCCGGGGCGCGATCTGCACGAAGGGCGGTCCCTGCGGCGGAGTGGCGGAGCGCCAGCGCCTCAGGGTCGAGGGGTCGACGGTCAGCAGTTCGGCGAGTTCCTCGGTCGAGTACCAGCCGCTGTGAAGGAGGTCGAACTCCGGTGCCGGATCGGCCTCCTGCGCGGGGCCGGCGGCGAAGTCCGGGGTCGGAACAGAGAGCCGGCTTACGGCGAGAACACGGGGTCGGGCGTGCATGGTCTCCCTCTGACGGGGTGGTGGAGCCGCTTAGGCTCGGCCGGGCACGCCTACAGTCACCCGGCCACCTGGACGGGCGGAACAGGGTTTGGCGTGCTGAATTCGGCAGACCGTACGCACATGACGTTCTCCGAAGCGCGTCGAGATCCGGCGGGCGTGCCGGGTGGAAGGCGACTTGACGTCTGAGGTCGCTGAGGAGGGCCTGCTGCCGCTTGGGGTCTGCGCAGGTCACCTCGGGCTGCGGAAGCGCTTCTCGGTGATGGTCGTGGTGCAAGTCGCAGATGGCGTTCTTGCCTCGTGGGTTGCGGCCTGCTCTCGACACCGCTCCGATGCGGCACGGCCACTATCGCCCTGCGAGCCCTGGTTCCACCGGAGCTCTCCGACCGGCGGTGCAGGAGGTGCGAGGCGGCTCCCCGAGCACTGTGCGGTTCTGCACAGGACCGCCTCTGCTGTCCTCGGAGTGTGCGTGCCGCGCGCGCTGGAACCTCGCGTGCGACGCTTGCCCTGTGGCAGACCGGCACCCGCCGCTAGGCGGCACCCTTGCCGAGGAGCCGGCATGAATGGTACTGAACGCCCTTTGCCTGGGAGGTTTTTTTCCGAGCGGGAAATCAATGAGAAGTTCGGTATCCACTCGGCAGAATCCCTGTGGAAATGGATAGCGGATGGGGCGATGGTTCCGCATCGCGAAGGAAGCGGTGCGTCGGCGGGGGGCTCCGCTCTTGTCTTCTATCGAGGTCAGCCAAGCGCAGACTACCCGCTTACCTCCAGTCTCTTCCGGGCTCTCTGGTCAAATAACCCCAACGTGTCTGAGAAATTAATGCAAGATGCCGAAAGGCAGCTTCTAACCGTCCTGAGGAATATGGAGGGACTTGGGCGGCTGATGACCGACGGAGAACTGCTGGCGGTCCTCCAGCATCACGGCATCCCCACCCGGCTAATCGACGTTTCGGCCAGACCCCTTGAAGCCCTGTTCTTCGCGGTCGACCGCGCAGAGGACATGGACGGTCGCCTCTTCCTGATCGAGCTTCCAGCCAAGAACGGCGACGGGCCCGACACGATCGACCTCAGGAGCCAGCAGGAGCTGGAATGGAAGGACGCCGCACTCGGCGAGCCCTACTCCCGCTCCCACTGGACCGAGCGTGTAGCGGTGGTCGACCCGCAGGACCTCGACCCGAGGATGCGCGCCCAACGCGGTCGCTTCCTCGTTGGCGGCCTGAGCGCCAGCTATCCCGGACGGATTATGCGGTTTGAGGGGAAGAGGCTCGCCGCAAAAGAAATGCGCGAGATCACCAGCCTCAATATCTTCTTCCCCCAAGGCAGTGCCCTAGGTAGAAATTGGTCAGCAACGGCATGGACCGTGCGGATTGAGGCGGGCTGGAAGCGCCAACTTCGCAGCCTTCTAAAGGCGCAAGATGACAAGATCACCATGGATACCATGTATCCACCGATTGGTGAGGTGCGCAGATTGGCGCTTAGGGAAATCGGAATAGTGGCTAGAACATTACACGTGTCGAAGGGCGGGTGAGCTTGGTGGTGGCCGCCAGCCCGCCCTTGGGGCCGTGCCGCTGCTCGCGGTCTCATCCGGAGGGATGGCCGGCCTGCACGACACACCTGACCGTGTGCAGGCCGGTCCGGTGTGCCGATCTGGTCGCGTCAGCTGGGTCAGAGGCGCTCCGGCCGCCGACTCGGACCGCAGGCGTAGAGCCTCTGCTTCCTGGAGCGCTTACGCGAACGCACCCGTCACTGCGCTCCCAAGGGCCTGGCTCAGCGCCTCCTAGGCCTTTTCCTTGTCCTCATACCCGCCCTTGCGGTCATGCTGGGGCTTGCCGTCAGAGCCAGGCTTTGAGAGGTAGGTAGTGCCACCAGGTGCCGTGGGCCTTCTTGTCCTTGAGCTTGGGGCACTTCGAGTCGAGCTCCCGCGTCTTGGGCTTGCCGCCGGCGTCGAGGACCTGGCGGCCGTCTTCGTCGCGGACGGAGTTCGCGGCAGGTGCATCGGCGGTACACCGAGCCGGTGCTGCTCATCGAATCGCCTCCGGCTGGCGTGCGGGCGGTGCGTGGTCATGGCCTCTCATCCAGTGCTCGGGCCCTACAACGGGCCGATGTGCAGGGCGTGCCCACAGTCACGGACACGCGCGTCCTGGGGGAACAGGCCTCAGGGGCGGTGGGGAAGTTGGAGACCGTACGCGCGCGGTGCTCTTGGGTCGCGTCGAGCTTGGACACCGGTGGGCCTGCCTGCGGTGCACGTAGATGGGCGTGGACGGGCGTGGACAACGCGTTGGCCAACTGGGCTGTAAATCAGAGCGTTTCGCCAGGTATAGAGCCTGTCCCTACTTAGGTGACCCTGCGTCAGCTGATCTGCGTCAAGGACGCCATCTGCGGTTCGCATGGCCCGTGACCTGCACGAATGTGGCCGCACCTGTACCGCGAGTGTGGCCGATGAGACGTGCCGAGACGGATGGTGCTGGAGGTGGACGGCGGGACGAAAAGGCCCGGGCCGGGACAGGGTGCAGGCATGACAACGACAGACGACACCCCCGTCCTGCCCGACCCGCGGGTTCAGCCGACGATGACCGTGCCGGAGGCCGGCCGACTCTTCGGCCTGCAGAAAGCCGCTAGCTACAACGCGGCCCGGCGCGGCGACATCCCGACGATCTCGGTCGGCCGCCGCCTCCTGGTTCCTACCGCCAAGCTGCGTGTCCTGCTCGGCATCGACGCGGTGGCCCCCACAGACGTGGCGGCCTGAAGCGGCCCGGCGCCCGACCACCCACCTGCCGGACTGCGGCCCCGGCACACAACCCCTGGTAGGAGACCACCGGCATGTCCTGGTTCGCTGTTGGAGACAGCACCGACGACCACTTCAAGACCCTCGCGGCAGGCAACGCGGCACTTGGCCTGTGGGTCCGCTGCGGCGCCTACGCCAGCGCCCACCTGACCGACGGCGTGATCCCCGGAGCGGTCGCTGCGAAGAACGGCACCGCCTCGCAGATCCGGAAGCTCGTGGCGGCCAGGCTGTGGCATGCGGCCCGGCACACCTGCCCGAAGTGCCCGCAGGTCCGCGAGGGCGACTTCGTGATGCATGACTACCTGGACGCCAACCCCAGCCGCCGGCAGGTTCAGGAGCGCCGCCGCCGCGCGGCGGAGAAGAAGCGCCAGCAGCGCGGCGGCGGTCATCCGCCCGCCGATGATGACGCTTCGCCGGGCAACCGAGCACCGGATCGCGAGCCTGCTGGCGGTTACGGCGCAGCTCAGGAACCTGAGTCCCCCGGGGACCGGAATGATGCTCGCGCGCGCCCGGCCCCTGCCCTCCCCTCCCGAAGGGAGGGGGTTGATGTGTGTGGGGAGCCTGTACGCCCGTGGGGGCCGGCGCGCCGGCACCCACTTCCGGACGGCTTCCAACCCGACGAGGCGGCGCAGCTGTGGGCGTCTGCCGAAGGGCACCTCGACCGACTCGGCGGCCGGGAGGGCCTGGCAGCCACGACCGAGGCGTTTGTCGACTGGCACCGGGGCCGTGGCACGCAGGGCGCCGACTGGCAGGCGATGTGGCGCAAGTGGGTGCGGGAGCAGCGGCTCCGTCCCGGGGCGTCGGCGGACCATGCCTCAGAGCGCCGTACACGGCCGGCGAAGCACCGAGGGGTGGCGGACGCGGCGCAGGTATCGGTAGCCGAGCGGTTCGCGAGCATCGAGCGGCGCATCGCGTTGGAAGACAGCTCGCCAGCCGCAGGACCGAGAACACTGACGCTCGTGGACACGGCGCCTGCTGGCAGGAAGTGCCCGGCGTCGACGGTCATGCCTGGGCAGCGCCCACTGATGGCGGCGCTGCCCGGAGGCGGCCAGGGCGCGGTAGATCCGGTGGCTGTTCTGGAGGCGATCGCCGAGCACGGTCAGGCGAATGCGGTGGCGATGTACGGCTGGCGACAGGTGGCTGCGCTCCTTGCCGTCCCGGATCCGGCGACCGGCGGAGTGTGAGCCGTGCTGCCGCGTTGAGGGCTGTCGAGGTGCCGCAGGTGCCGGCGCCCGGTGCACTGGAGGGTGACCGTCTTGGGCGCGCGCCTGGCCGTCGATCCCGAGCCTTCCGACCGGGGGAACACCGCGGTCTACCGGGACGGGGTGGGGGCGATGCGCTCACGCCGGCTCACCCGGGAGCTGCCAGTGCTCTCGTACGAGTGGCTGTTCGCGCCGCACACGGCGACCTGCCCGCGCGGCCCGGCGAACAGGGACCTTCGGACCTGTGATCCGGTCCCGAGGCGTCGATAAGTTGAGCGATTTGGCGTAATTGCCTGCCAGCTAGGACGCCCTGTAGCCGCGGGCTGCCGCGGCGTCAGATGACCTTCCTGGTGGGTGTGTCGAAGAGGTGCGGGGCGCATCGCTGCGAAGCGACGCGATGCCCGCCGATAGCGCGAAGGGGGAATGATCCAGTTGTCGGATAGCTCTTACGAGGTGGTGCAGGAAGCGCTGCGCCGCTGGGGGAACGTGAGGCTGACCGAAGGGGGGTGGTTGGCCAGGTGCCCGGCCCACGATGACCGGCAGGGCTCGCTACTCGTGCTTGCCGCGGGCGATGACCGCGTCGAGTTGGACTGCCTGGGCGCCGGCTGCGATCCGCAGGACGTGGCGGCGGCTCTGAGGATCGGCGCGCAGTACGTGGTGGTGCCGCCGCCAGGGTTCGGGGACGGTCCCGGCTGGATCTGGCCGGGCTACGTTCCGTCGGTCGGCCTGACGCTGATCGACGGCGAGGACGGCGTCAACACCCTGGCGGTGGCGCTGGATGTGGCTGCTCGCGCGTCGGCCGGGGCCGGTCTTCCGGACGGCCAGAACCCGCCCACCGGCCACGACGTGGTGGTGCTGACCGCGCCGCACACCACGGCGGACGTGCAGCGCCTGCTGGCGGCCTCCGGCGCGGACCTGGGGCGGACCGAAGTGATCGAGGTCCTGGGCGGGCGCGGCGGCCAGCGAGGGCTGCGGCTGCCGGCGGACCTGGCGCAGGTGGAGGGACTGCTGCGCGGACGGGACGTGGAGCTGGTGGTGGTGGACGTGATGCTGGCGTGCCCCTACCGGGTGCCCGCGGAGAGGGCGCTGCGGGCACTGGGCGAGATGTCGAAGCATCTCGGGGTGGCCGTGCTGGCGGTGCGGGAGGCATCCAAGCGGGCCGGCTGGCTGGCTTCGCGCCGCGCGCAGGAGGCGGCGGAACTGGGGGGTGTGGCGGCGGTGCACATGGCCGTGAACGGGCCCGATCGCGCGAAGGCGCTGGTGCCGGTTGCCAGCGAGTCGTGGAAGGTCATGGGCGGCTTGCAGTTCTGCCAGGCTGTCCGTAACCGGCCGGTGGCGTGGAACTCGCGCTTCTCGCGGGGCACGGGCCGGGCCATCGAGAGCGCCGACCTGTGCCGCCGGCGTCCGGCGAGCGCCGGGGCCTACAGGTTCCTGGAAGGGCTGCTGGCCGGGGGGCCTGTGCCGGCCCGGGATGTGAGTGCGGCTGCTGCGGGCGTGGGCCTGGCGCCGCGAACGGTTCAGCGGGCGCGTACGGAGCTTGGGGTCGTGGCGACGAAGACGGCGCGGGGGTGGGTGCTCTCTCTGCCGCCGCACCACGTCGGCCGGTGAACGGGTCGGGCCCTTCCCGGTGCGGGAAGGGCCCGGCTGGGCGGTCAGTGGGTCGGCTGCGGACTGTTGCTGGGCTGCAGCGGGCTGCGGGTGACGGTCGGGCTCGGGGCCTGGGGGGCGGTCGACAGGATTGTGGCCGGGCTGCTGGTGCTGGGTGCGGCCGGGGTCGGGGCGGTGACCACCTGGGTGGCGGTGACCGTCACGGTGACGGTCGGGGCGGGCTCGGTGACGGTCGCCGGGGCAGCCGGCGCGCTGAAGGTGGGGACGGGGGTGGACAGCGTGGCGGTGGCGAGGCCCGGGGCGTCGGCGACCGGGGCGGGGTAGGTCGGCAGGGCCGGGGCGGTGGGAGCGGCGGGGACGATTGCGGGCTGCGCCGGGGACGGGCTGAGGAGCGCGGTGGCCGGGGCGGCCGGGGTGGCGGCCGGACGGGCCGCGAGGGTGGTTCCGGCGGTGAAGGCGGCGGCCGCGGCGAGGGCGATGGCCGCGTGGCAGGTAGTGATTCGGCTGGTCAGGGCCATGGTTGGTCTCCTTGTGTATGGGCCGGGGGTTCCCGGTCCCCGGCTGGCAGGACCAGCCTCACAGCCAAACAGACCTAAGTCCACAAAGATGACTGAGGTAAGTTCTGTGCTTGTGGGGCTCAACGCGACACACTGCCGACAGCCGTGCACTGTGGCCTGCTGATCGATCCCGACCCGTGGGGGAGCCCGTGAAGCAGCCCCTGCCGGCCCTGCCGGCACCTCGCCCCGGCATGGCCGGCCGCCGCCTGTACAGCGAGCTTGCGGCCTCGCCCCCGGCCGTCCGCCGCCGCTTCTACGACGGCCTCGCAGCCAGGGACTGGGCCCAGGTCCTCGCCGCCGCCAAGGCCGAGGCTGGCACCCCGTACGCACTGTGGGCCGACGATCCCGTCGGGTTCGTGGAAGACGTCCTCGGCGAATCCCAGTGGAGCCGCCAGCGCGAGATCCTGGAAGCCCTGGTGGACCACCGCCGGGTCGCCGTTCCATCGTGCTTCGGCTCCGGGAAGACCCACATCGCGGCGAGGGCCGCCGTCTGGTCCTCCGCTGTCCACCCGCCCGGCACCGCCCTCACGGTCACCACCGCCACCCGTGCCCGGCAGGTGCAGCGTCAGATGTGGCCCCACATCCGGCAGATCGTCGCCCGGGCGGGCCTGCCCGGAGAGGTGGGCGTCACCCAGTGGAAGATGCCCGACTCCCACGGCTCGGACGTCGTGGTGGCGTACGGCTTCTCGGCTCCCGACCACGACGAGTCCGCCGTCCAGGGCATCCACGCCCCGCGGTTGATGTTCATCGTGGACGAGGCTGGCGGCATCGGCCGGATCATCGGCGCGGCCATGCGCGGCGTGCTCACCGGCGAGCACACCCGGGCCCTGCTGATCGGCAACCCGCCGACCGACGACGAGGGCAGCTGGTTCGAGCAGACCTGCGCCGACCCAGCCGTGCACGTGCTGCCGATCAGCGTCTACGACACCCCGCTGATGTCGGGCGAGCGAACCCGGCGCTGCCGGTCCTGCCCACCGCAGGCGCCGGCGCACCTGCTCGCCTCCCACCTCGTGGATCCCGAGTGGGTGCGGGACACGATCCGGGATCACGGGGAGGACGCCCCGTTCGTCCAGGCCAAGGTGCACGCCCAGTTCCCGCGCGGCGGCCAGGCCCGCGCGATCCCGGCGTCCTGGATCGAGGCCGCAGTGGAGGCCGCCGAGCCTCACGGTGAGGACTTCCACGCGCTCAAGGACCTCGGCCTGGACGGCGAGGCCTCCCCGTACCGGGTGAAGGCCGGCGCGTGGGTGCGCCTGGGCGTCGACGTCGCTGCCGGCGGCGGCGACGAGATGGTGATCGCCCGCGCGGTCGGTGACCTCGTGGAGCTGCGCCACGCCACGGCCGGCCAGGACAACGCGGACCCGGTCGCGGTCGCCGGCGTCGTGCTGCGCGAGATCCAGTCGGCCCGGGTTCTCGCGGGGGCACTCGGCACCCGGCTCCCCGTCCGCGTCAAGGTCGATGGGGTCGGGGTTGGCTGGGGTGTGGCTGGGCTCCTGGCGGCGTGGAGACGGGAAGGGCTGCACGACGCGGAGATCGTGTCGGTCGTCGTCAGCGAGGCGCCGAGCCGGGACGACGAGGCGGCCACGCTGCGCCCTGCGACGCAGCGCGACGAGATGTGGCTGGCGACCCGGGCGCTGGTCTCGCCCGCCGCGTCGGCGCTACGCCTGCGCGTGGACCGGCGAACGCAGGCCCAGCTGTCCGCGCCCAAGCTCGGTACGAGTGCGGCCGGCCGGACGGTGATCGAGTCCAAGCGATCAATGAAAGCGAGGGGGGTGAGTTCTCCGGACCGAGCTGAGGCTCTGCTACTGGCTCTGTATGAGCCGCAGGCGCGCCGCCGTAAAGTCCGACTTGTCGCGTAGGCCCGAAATCGAATCGCATGCCGAGAGTTATTGGACGACTCATCTAATGCGCACGCATATGGACCCCACCTGTTGGGCGGAGATAAGGAGCAAAGGTTGCCTGTCAAGCCATGTGATAGACATCACATCAAAAGGAGTGGCGGGGGTGGCATTGACAGTTATTGAATCGTGAAGAGCCGTACTGTATATGCCAGACGGCGTCGGGGGATGAGGAGACTTTGGCGGTGGCGTGTCAAAAATCGGGACCACGCCCGCCGCACTTCTCTATTTCTCCTTACTCGAATAACTAGGTCGAGACGGAAGTGCTTCCCACCCCACGTCGGAAGCGCTACCGACCCTGGCGAGAAAAGGATGAATCAGTGCTCACAATTCAGTTCATGCGCTACGCGGCATGCCCCCACCAGGCTGCTCGGAAAGGAGCTTCGGAATGACGACGGCCGCTGAGAAGCTCTCGCATGAATGGGTTATCGCCGCCTACGTCCCCGTGGACGCACAGGGCGCTGCATATGCACGCCGGCGCGGCGTCTACCGCGTTCCGGCCACCACCAAGGTCTCCTCCGCCGAGGTGATGTGCATTCACTGCCGCAAGCCCTACGACGAGGCCCTGCACACCGAGTGCCCCGGCTCCGACCCCACCCTCCACGGCGGCCCCATTGGCACCCGCAAGCGCCGCACCCCCGAGGCGCATGCCACCCTCGCCGACGCCGTTCCCGCCGCCCGCCTCGCCGGCACCTCGCGCACGCGCCGCAGCGCCGCCGCCAGCCACACCGGGACGCTAAGCAACGGGGCTGCCTAGCCTGCCTGCCGTGACCACACCCAGCAGGCCCAACCCCCGCACCAAGAACGACGTCGCGGACCCCCCCCCACCGCCCGGGGGCGACAAAATCGCCGGAGGACGGGAGGGCCCGAAGGGGAGAGCGCGGGGGTGGGAAAGCGGGGTATGCACG
>NZ_JBSGFD010000186.1:0-15871 GCF_053603215.1 Kitasatospora sp. NPDC004240
GATCGACGTCGATCCCGTCGCTTCGGGGATGCGGAGGTCAGTCTTTCCAATTCTAATCCGGCACAATGGGGATAAAGGGCAAATAGAGGGCACGGTAAGGCGGTGCTCCCCACGTGAGCACGGTGACCCTGCGGCCGATGCGCTGGTGGGACATCGATCCGGTGCTCGGCCTGGAGCTGCGGCTCTTCCCGGAGGACGCCTGGTCCGCCGGCATGTTCTGGTCCGAGCTCGCCGAGGCCCACCCCGGCGGCACCCGCCACTACACCGTCGCCACCGCCGCCGACGGCGCGGTCGTCGGCTACGCCGGGCTGATGGCCGTGGCCGGCGAGGGCGACGTGCAGACCATCGCCGTCGACGAGCGCCACCAGGGCGCCGGCCTCGGCGCGGAGCTGCTCGCCGACCTGATCCGGGAGGCCGCCCGCCGGGGCTGCGCCGAAGTGCTGCTGGAGGTCCGGGTGGACAACCCGAGGGCCCAACGGCTGTACGAGCGCTTCGGCTTCGAACCGGTCGGCATCCGGCGCGGCTACTACCAGCCCGCCAACGTCGACGCGCTGGTGATGCGCCTCGACCACCCGCAACTGGACGTGAAGGACCTTAAGGACACCCGCCATGGCTGACGAACCGCTCGTCCTCGGCATCGAGACCTCCTGCGACGAGACCGGTGTCGGCATCGTGCGCGGCACCACCCTGCTTGCCGACGCGGTCGCCTCCAGCGTCAACGACCACGCCCGCTTCGGCGGCGTGGTGCCCGAGATCGCCAGCCGCGCGCACCTGGAGGCGATGGTCCCGACCATCCAGCGCGCCCTGGACACCGCCGGGATCAAGGCCACCGACCTGGACGGCATCGCGGTCACCGCGGGCCCCGGCCTGGCCGGCGCGCTGCTGGTCGGCGTGAGCGCCGCCAAGGCGTACGCGTGGGCGCTGGACAAGCCGCTGTACGGGGTCAACCACCTCGCCTCGCACATCTGCGTGGACCAGCTGGAGCACGGACGGCTGCCCTCCCCGACGATGGCGCTGCTGGTCTCCGGCGGCCACTCCTCGCTGCTGCTCAGCGAGGACATCACCACCGATGTGCGCCCGCTCGGCGCGACCATCGACGACGCGGCCGGCGAGGCCTTCGACAAGGTCGCCCGGGTGCTCGGCCTGGGCTTCCCCGGCGGCCCGGTGGTCGACCGCACCGCCCGCGAGGGCGACCGGAAGGCGATCGCCTTCCCGCGCGGCCTGAGCGGCCCCAAGGACCCGGAGTACGACTTCTCCTTCTCCGGCCTGAAGACCGCCGTCGCCCGCTGGGTGGAGGCCAAGCGGCGGGCCGGCGAGGAGGTGCCGATCGCCGACGTGGCCGCGTCCTTCCAGGAGGCGGTGACCGACGTGCTCACCCGCAAGGCCGTCAAGGCGTGCAAGGACAACGGCGTCGACCACCTGATGATCGGCGGCGGGGTGGCGGCCAACTCGCGGCTGCGCGAGATGGCCCAGCAGCGCTGCGACCGGGCGGGCATCCGGTTGCGGGTGCCGCGTCCGGGCCTGTGCACCGACAACGGCGCGATGGTCGCCGCGCTCGGCTCCGAGATGGTCTGGCGCGACCGTGCGCCGTCCTCCTTCGACCTGTCGGCGGACTCCTCGCTGCCCGTCACCGACGTCCACGTCCCGCACACGGACTTCCACGGGCAGGCGTACGACGCGCTGACCGGCGGCCGGGGGTGACCACCACCGCGGCGATGTGGGAGGCCCGGGCCGCGGACGGGCGGGCCGCCGAGCTGTCGGCCTGGGTGCGCGGGGTCGCGCTGCCCGGGCTGCGCGGCTCGGCCGGGCTGGAGCGCACCGAGCTGTTCGCGGCGCCGGGGGAGCGGGTGCTGCTGATCACCTGGTGGTCCGGCGAGCCCGTACCGGTGCCCGAGCCCCCCGCCGGGCTGCTCGGCCGTCCGGTGCACCGGTGGTCGTTCACCAGCGAGCACGTGGAGTAGGGCCGGCCGGACGGGCCCCGGGGCCGCCGTCCGGGAACCGAACACCTGACCGTTACCGTGCATAGCTGAGAGGCGACGCAACGGGAGCGGGGGGCACGGCGCGGTGGGGACGTACGGGCGGGGCAGGACGAGGGCGTGCGCGGCGGGGGTACTGGCCCTGCTGGCGACCGTCACCGGGTGCGGCGGGGACGGGGGCGGCGGGTCCGCCGGGCCGTCCACGGCCGCCGCGACCGCCGCCACGGCGGGCGGCCCGGCGCCGGCGCCCGCGCCCACCACCGCCCCGGGGGCGCCCTCCGCCCCGGCGGCCGACGCGGCCGCCTGGGCGAAGTGGAACCTCAAGCCGCTGCCGCCGGCCCCGCCCGCGCCCGCCGACAAGCCGGTCAAGCTGGCCCGGACCGGCCCGGTGCCGGTGTTCAGCGACGTCCCCACCCCGGACAGGGTCGTCTTCATCACCATCGACGACGGCGCCGAGAAGGACCCGCGGTTCGTCGAGATGCTGACCGACCTCAAGGTGCCGGTGTCGATGTTCCTGACCCGGGACATCGTCAAGGACGACTACGGCTACTTCAAGAAGCTGCAGGCGCTCGGCAACCACGTCCACAACCACACCTCCGACCACGCCCAGCTCAGCAGGGTCTCCCCGGAGAAGCAGCGGGCCGAGGTCTGCGACGCCCAGGCCGCGCTGACCCAGCAGTACGGCACCGCGCCGCTGCTGTTCCGCCCGCCGTACGGGGACGGCGCGCACACACCGCAGCTCAACACCACCGTGCAGCAGTGCGGGCCGCGGGCGATCGTGCTGTGGCGCGAGTCGATGCAGATCCACGACATGCAGTACCAGGCGGCCGACCGGAAGCTGAAGCCCGGTGACATCGTGCTCGCGCACTTCCGGGGCCCGAAGGACCTCAAGGGCGAGACGATGACGCAGATGTTCGGCGAACTGCTCGCCCGTATCCAGGAGCAGGGCTTCTCGGTGGCCCGGCTGGAGGACTACGTCCAGGCCCCCTGAGCGTCGTCCCCGGACGGGCCCGCCTCAGGGCTGAGCCGGACGGGCCCGCCTCAGTCCTGAGGACGCGTCACCGGCCGGCCGAGCATCATCAGCGGGCCGTGGTCGGTGCGGCTGAGGATCACCGTGGTGCTGTTCGGCCCGCCGGGCCGCAGCTGGCGGCGGAGCTCCTCGGGGGTGATCGCCATCCCGCGCTTCTTGATCACCACCGTGCCGACCGCCCGCTCGCGCAGCAGCGCCTTCAGCTTCTTGATGTTGAACGGCAGCACGTCGGTCAGCTCGAAGGCGTGCGCGTACGGCGTGGCGACCAGCTCGTCGGAGGTCAGGTAGGCGATCTTCGGGTCGATCAGCCGGCCGTTCACCCGCTCGGCGACCTCGGCGACCAGGTGGGCGCGGATCACCGCGCCGTCCGGCTCGTACAGGTAGCGCCCGACCGGCCCGGCCGGTGGGTCGGGCAGGGTGCCGCCGGTGAGCGAGTCGCCGTGCGGCAGCAGGGTGGCGCGGTGCGGGTGGCCGGCCTTCGTGCCGAACCAGAGCACGGCCTCCTTGACGTCGCCGTGGTCGGAGACCCACTCGGCCTCGGCGTCCGCCGGTACGGCCTCGTGGGGGATGCCCGGGGCCACCTTGAGCGCGCCGACGGGGGTGCGCCGGCCCGCCTCGATCGCCCAGGACAGCGGCGGGGTGTACGCCTCCGGGTCGAACACCCGGCCGCGCGCGGTGCGCCGGGCCGGGTCGGTGAACACCGCGTCGTAGCCGGTGACGTCCACCTCGGCGACGTCCGCGCAGCGCACCTCGACCAGGTCGGCCAGGCCCAGCGCGGCGGCGTTCGCGGCGACGGCGGCGCAGGCGGCCGGGTCGCGGTCCACGGCCAGCACCTCGATGCCGGCCCGGGCCAGCGCCAGGACGTCCCCGCCGATCCCGCAGCAGAGGTCCGCCAGCCGCCGGACGCCGAGTGCGGCGAAGCGGCGGGCGCGCCACTCGGCGACCTCGCGGCGGGTGGACTGCTCGACGCCGTTGGGCGTGAAGTACATCAGGTCGGCGTCCGCGCCGAACTTCGCGCGGGCCCGCTGGCGCAGCCTGGCCTGCCCGAAGGCGGCGGAGACCAGCTCGGCCGGGTGCCCGCGGCGCAGCCGGGTGGCCAGCGCGAGCTCCTCCTCGGGGGTGAACTCGCGCAGTTCGGCGAGGAGGGCTTGGCCCTCGGGGGTCAGCAGGGGCTGCAGGGTGTCGGTCTCCACGGGGCCATTCTCCCCGCTCAGGGCGCGGGGCGCGGTCGTGCGGCGGGGGTCCGCGCGGGCGTCCGGCGGGGGCGGCGCGGGCGTCCGGGATCCGAAACGCCGGACGGCTCCGTTGGCACTCTGGTTGACTGAGTGCTAACACCGGCCTATGGTCGTCCTTGGCACTCCCCACGGTGGGAGTGCTAACGCGAAGACGTGTGTCTGACCCCCGCGACGGCAGGCCCGCAGGTTCGCCACCTACCCGTTAGAAAACCCCGTAATCTCCGAAGGGGAGCTCGGACGTGACCACCAGCAGCAAGGTTGCCATCAAGCCGCTCGAGGACCGCATCGTGGTCCAGCCGCTCGACGCCGAGACCACCACGGCCTCCGGCCTGGTTATCCCGGACACCGCCAAGGAGAAGCCCCAGGAGGGCGTCGTCCTGGCCGTCGGCCCGGGCCGCTTCGAGGACGGCCAGCGTCTGCCGCTCGACGTCGCCGTCGGTGACATCGTCCTGTACTCGAAGTACGGCGGCACCGAGGTGAAGTACCAGGGCGAGGAGTACCTGGTCCTCTCGGCGCGCGACGTTCTCGCCATCATCGAGAAGTAAGTCGTTCCAGCCCGCCCCGGATCCGTGTCCCGAGTGACAGGGGCCCGGGGCGTGGTTGTTGGTTCACGTAGTTCGGCGGCCGTCGTGCCGGCCGCAGCCCCGAGGGAATAGGGAACATGGCGAAGATCCTGCAGTTCGACGAGGACGCCCGCCGCTCGCTGGAGCGCGGTGTCAACAAGCTGGCCGACACCGTCAAGGTGACCATCGGCCCCAAGGGCCGCAACGTCGTCATCGACAAGAAGTTCGGCGCCCCGACCATCACCAACGACGGTGTCACCATCGCCCGTGAGGTCGAGCTGGACGACCCGTACGAGAACCTTGGCGCGCAGCTCGTCAAGGAGGTCGCCACCAAGACCAACGACGTCGCGGGTGACGGCACCACCACCGCCACCGTGCTGGCCCAGGCCCTGGTGAACGAGGGTCTGCGCAACGTCGCCGCCGGCGCCGGCCCGGCCGCCCTGAAGAAGGGCATCGACAAGGCCGTCGCCGCCGTCTCCGAGCACCTGCTGTCGGTCGCCCGCGAGGTGGAGGGCAAGGACGACATCTCCGCCGTCGCCGCCCTCAGCGCCCAGGACTCGCAGGTCGGCGAGCTGATCGCCGAGGCGATCGACAAGGTCGGCAAGGACGGTGTCATCACCGTCGAGGAGTCGAACACCTTCGGCGTGGAGCTGGACTTCACCGAGGGCATGCAGTTCGACAAGGGCTACCTGTCGCCGTACTTCGTGACCGACGCGGAGCGTCAGGAGGCGGTCCTGGAGGACCCGTACATCCTGATCAACCAGGGCAAGATCTCCTCCATCCAGGAGCTGCTCCCGCTGCTGGAGAAGATCCTGCAGGGCGGCGCCTCCAAGCCGCTGCTGATCATCGCCGAGGACGTCGACGGCGAGGCGCTGTCCACCCTCGTGGTGAACAAGATCCGCGGCACCTTCAACGCGGTCGCCGTCAAGGCCCCGGGCTTCGGTGACCGCCGCAAGGCGATCCTCGCCGACCTGGCCGTCCTGACCGGCGGCACGGTCATCTCCGAGGAGGTCGGCCTCAAGCTCGACCAGGCCGGTCTGGACGTGCTGGGCACCGCCCGCCGCGTGACCATCACCAAGGACGAGACCACCATCGTCGACGGCGCCGGTGACAGCGAGGCCGTCGCGGGCCGGGTCGCCCAGATCAAGGGCGAGATCGCCAACACGGACTCCGACTGGGACCGCGAGAAGCTGCAGGAGCGCCTGGCCAAGCTGGCCGGCGGCGTCTGCGTCATCAAGGTCGGCGCCGCCACCGAGGTGGAGCTGAAGGAGCGCAAGCACCGCCTGGAGGACGCCATCTCGGCGACCCGCGCCGCGGTCGAGGAGGGCATCGTCGCCGGCGGTGGCGCCTCCCTGGTCCACGCCGCCAAGGTGCTGGACGGCGGCCTGGGCCTCTCGGGCGACGAGGCGACCGGTGTCGCGGTCGTCCGCAAGGCGCTGCACGAGCCGCTGCGCTGGATCGCCCAGAACGCCGGCCTGGAGGGTTACGTCATCACCTCCAAGGTCTCGGAGCTGGAGCTCGGCCAGGGCTACAACGCCGCCACCGGCGAGTACGGCGACCTGGTGAAGGCCGGCGTCATCGACCCGGTCAAGGTCACCCGCTCCGCCCTGGAGAACGCGGCCTCGATCGCCTCCCTGCTGCTCACCACCGAGACCCTCGTGGTGGAGAAGAAGGAGGAGGAGGCCGACAACGGTCACGGCCACTCCCACGGTCACGGCCACTCGCACTGACGCCGAACGGCTGACCGGAGGCCCGGCCGCACCCCTCGGGGGCGCGGCCGGGCCTCCGGCGTGGGGCGGTGCTCCAGTCTTCAACCATCAGTGGAATTTTGCGCTACGCAAAGATTGCCTTATAACTGAGGCATGATCGAGGCCCGCCATCTGCGCGTCCTGCGTGCGGTCGCCCGCACCGGCTCCTTCTCCGCCGCGGCCCGGGAACTGGGCTGCACCCAGCCCGCCGTCAGCCAGCAGATGAAGGCCCTGGAGAAGTCCGTGGACACCCCGCTGGTGGTCCGCTCGGGCCGCGGGATGCAGCTGAGCGAGGCCGGACGGGTGCTGCTCAAGCACGCCACCGGGATCCTGGCCGGGCTCTGCGCCGCCGAGGAGGAGGTCGCGGCGATCGCCGGGCTGCGGGCCGGACGGGTGCGGCTGGTGTCCTTCCCGACCGCGAGCTCCACCCTGGTGCCGCCGGCCGTCGCCCGGCTGCGGGACAGCCATCCGGGGGTCCGCGTGTCGCTGGTCGAGGCCGAGCCGCCGGAGTCGCTGGCGATGCTGCGCGGCGGGGAGTGCGAGGTCGCGCTGGCCTTCCGCTACCCGGGCTCGGCGGGCGCCGCCGCGCTGCCGGTGCCCGGGCACGGCACCCCGCGCGAGGCGCGGGCGGAGGCCAACCTGGAGGCCCAGCAGCTGACGGCGGTCACCGACTGGTCCGATCTGGTGGCCACCCCGCTGCTGGACGACCCGCTGGTGGCCCTGCTGCCGGCCGCGCACCCGCGGGCGGGGCGCGGCGACGGCGTGCCGGTGGGGCTGGCCGAGCTGGCGGGGGAGCAGTGGATCGCGGGGTGTCCGCAGTGCCGGGGGCACCTGGTGGAGCTGTGCGCGGGGGCGGGCTTCGAGCCCCGGATCGACTTCGCGACGGACGACTACCCGGCGGTGGTCGGCCTGGTGGCGGCCGGGCTGGGGGTGGCCGTGCTGCCGGGCCTGGCCCTGTCCTCGGTACGGCCTGACGGCGTGTCGGCGGTGCCGCTGCGGACCGCCTCGGGGGCGCCGGCGGTGCGGCAGGTGGTCGCGCTGACCCTCCCGGACCTCGCCGAGGTGCCGGCGGTGGCGCTGATGCTGGAACGGCTGGCGGGGGCGGCCGCGGAGCGCTGAGTCGGGTTCAGCCCCGCGGGCGGCGTGAAGCGCCGCGAAGAAACGTTTCTCCACGGCGGGCGCGGCGGGTGATCAGCGCTGCAGGCTGGGCGGCATCGCCAGCGGCACCTCGACCATGCGGTTGCGCGAGCGGCCCATCATCTCCTCGCGCTCGTCCTCGGTGAGTCCTCCCCAGACCCCGTACGGCTCCCGGACCGCGAGCGCGTGCGCGGCGCACTCCGTGCGCACCGGGCAGCGCATGCAGACCTCCTTGGCGCTCGCCTCGCGCGAGCTGCGGGCGGCCCCGCGCTCACCCTCCGGGTGGAAGAAGAGCGAGCTGTCCACTCCGCGGCAGGCGGCGGAGAGCTGCCAGTCCCAGAGATCCGCGTTGGGGCCGGGGAGGCGGGAGAAATCTGCCATGGCTCATTCCCTTCAGAAGCTCGTCGGCGCGGGCCGTCGGCCGGCGGCGGGACCGTCGGCTACGGCGGGGCTTCGATGCGCTGGTGTGGACACCTGGAAATATGACTTACGGCAACTCCATGGACAAGTCACCCACAGAGTGGCACAACAGTCAATGACCATACGAAAGCTATAAAAACGGGCAAAGTGGGGCATGGTTCTCCGCAGGCCCGGGCGTGGCAATCGGGTGGCCGACGGCGCGTGCGGCCCCGCACCGGCGTGCGGGTCGCGCGCCCACCGCGCGCGAGCTGCACAAAAGTGCGGCGCGTGCACCGCGATGCGGCTGATCGGTAATGGGTTGGCCACGTACAGTGGTGGACGGCCCTGAAGGCCGTAACTCATTCGAGTGACGGTCGTTGGATGTGCGGAGGCGGTTAGCGGGCGGTGGACGTCGGGAACGATCGCGGGGAAGCACCGGCGATCAGTACGGAAGTCTGTCGCCGATCGGCCGTGTCGGAGAGATTCGTACCAGCCAGGAGGCTCAACGTGACGCGGATCAGCTGCGGAGGACGACGGTCATGACTTCCGTTCTCGTTTGCGACGATTCCCCGCTCGCCCGCGAGGCGCTTCGCCGCGCGGTGGCGACCGTACCCGGCGTCGACCGGGTCACCACCGCGACGAACGGGGAGGAGGTCCTGCGTCGTTGGGTGGCCGACCGCTCCGACCTCGTCCTGATGGACGTCCGGATGCCCGGCCTCGGCGGGGTGGAGACGGTCCGGCGGCTGCTCTCCGCCGACCCCGGCGCGCGGATCATCATGCTCACCGTCGCCGAGGACCTCGACGGCGTCGCGCTCGCGGTGGCCGCCGGGGCGCGCGGGTACCTGCACAAGGACGCCTCGCGCGCCGAGCTGCGGGCCACCGTCACCCAGGCCCTCGCCGACCCGACCTGGCGGCTCGCCCCGCGCCGGCTGCGCAGCCCCGACATGGGCGCGGCGCCGACGCTGACGGCGCGTGAGATCCAGGTGCTGGAGGGCATGAGCCACGGCCGCAGCAACGCGGAGATCGGCCGGGAGCTGTTCCTGTCGGAGGACACCGTCAAGACGCACGCCCGACGGCTGTTCAAGAAGCTCGGCGCCTCGGACCGCGCGCACGCGGTGGCCCTGGGGTTCCGCTGGGGCCTGGTCCGCTGACCACCGGCGGCCCGGCCGGCCCCGGCGTCCTGCCGGCGACCGGGTTCGCGCGCAGGTGTGACGTCGCGGTCCCGAGGTTGCACCATGGAGTGGTGGAGCACCTCGGGGACCAGCGGACAGGAACCGCGGCGAACCACGCAGCCGCGGGAGACTCGGCGAACGGCGCGACGGACGAGGCCGGCGACGGCGGCGGGGCGGGAGGCACGGTGCAGGAGGTGTCGGCGGCGCCCGGCGGTCCGGCGCGCGGCGGCCCGCCGCGCGACGTCGCGGCGCATAACGTTCCGGTGCACAACTCCGGACGCGGTGCCGCGTTTTCCCGATCGACCAGGCACCATGGACCGATGCGTGACGACGAGGCCGCCGCTCCCGGCGAGGCGGACCCGGCGGAGGCCGAACCCTCCGGACCGGGCCGCGCTCCGTCGTGCGCGGACGAGCCCGTCCGCCCGTCCGCCGGCGCGGCCGGTCCGGGCCGTCCGCCGGTGCTCGGCGCCGGCGGCTCCTCGCCCCTGGTCGGCGAGCTGGTCGCGGCCGCCGTGCGCGGCGAGGGCCCGGCCATCGACGCGCTGCTCGCCTACGTCCACCCGCTGGCGCTGCGCTACTGCCGCGGCCGGCTGGTGCGGCTGCCCGGCGGCGCCCGGCACCACGTGGACGACGTGGCCCAGGAGGTCTGCGTCGCGGTGCTCTGCGCGCTGCCGCGCTACCGGGACGAGGGGCGCCCCTTCGAGGCCTTCGTCTACGGCATCGCCGCGCACAAGATCGCCGATCTGCAGCGGGCCGCGATGCGCGGGCCCGGCTCGTCCGTGATCCCGCCGGACGACCTGCCGGAGCTGCCCGACGACGCGCTCGGCCCGGAGGAGCGGGCGCTGCTCAGCAGCGACGCCGCCTGGGCCAAGGAACTGCTGTCCAACCTGCCGGCCCGCCAGCGCGAACTGGTGCTGCTGCGGGTGGCCGCCGGGCTGTCCGCCGAGGAGACCGGCGAGGTGCTCGGGATGTCGCCCGGCGCGGTGCGGGTGGCCCAGCACCGGGCGCTCAGCCGGCTGCGGGCGCTCGCGGAGGAATCCTCCTGATCCCGTGCGCCGTACGGGTCGTTCCCGCGCGGCGTGCGCGCCGGTCCCGTGCGCCGTACGGGTCCGTCCCTCCGGCCGGTGGAATGGCGCACGGCCGGGGGGTGTTGTCAAGGGCACGCGAGACGCATTCCGAGTGCCAGTACCATGGGGTATCGGCGCCTGGGCGGGTCGCCAAAGTTTCGTGGGTGCGGACGGGGTTCCCCTGGAGGTTCCTCCAAAGCATCGAGCGGTGCGGCGGCCTGAGCGAGTGAGCGATGAACGCGCCCCCACCCTCGGGTGCGAGCGGATTAGGCCGGCCACGGAAGGTACCCCCGAAATGTCTTACAACGCCGCAGGCGTACCCGAGAAGTTCGCCATGCTCGGGCTCACGTACGACGACGTCCTGCTGCTGCCCGGGGCCTCCGAGGTGCTGCCGAACCAGGTCGACACCTCCTCGCGGGTCTCCCGGAACGTGCGCGTCAACATCCCGCTGCTCTCCGCGGCGATGGACAAGGTCACCGAGTCGCGGATGGCGATCGCGATGGCCCGCCAGGGCGGCGTCGGCGTCCTGCACCGCAATCTGTCCGTCGAGGACCAGGTCAACCAGGTCGACCTGGTGAAGCGCTCCGAGTCCGGCATGGTCACCGACCCGATCACGGTCGGCCCGGAGACCACCCTGGCCGAGGCCGACGCGCTGTGCGCCAAGTTCCGGATCAGCGGCGTGCCGATCGCGGACGAGGCGGGCAAGCTGCTCGGCATCGTCACCAACCGCGACATGGCCTTCGAGAGCGACCGCACCCGCCAGGTCCGCGAGATCATGACCCCGATGCCGCTGATCACCGGCAAGGTCGGCATCTCCGGCGTGGACGCGATGGCCCTGCTGCGCCGCCACAAGATCGAGAAGCTTCCGCTGGTCGACGACGAGGGCCGGATCAAGGGCCTCATCACGGTCAAGGACTTCGTCAAGGCCGAGCAGTACCCGAACGCCGCCAAGGACTCCGAGGGCCGGCTGATCGTCGGCGCCGCCGTCGGCGCCAGCGCCGAGGCCTTCGACCGCGCCCAGGCCCTGGTCGAGGTCGGCGTGGACTTCCTGGTCGTGGACACCTCGCACGGCCACAGCCACAACGCGCTGTCCTGGATCGAGAAGATCAAGTCCTCGGTCAAGGTCGACGTGGTCGGCGGCAACGTCGCCACCCGCGACGGCGCCCAGGCGCTGATCGACGCCGGCGTGGACGGCGTCAAGGTCGGTGTGGGCCCGGGCTCCATCTGCACCACCCGCGTGGTCGCCGGCATCGGCGTCCCGCAGGTCACCGCGATCTACGAGGCCGCGCTCGCCTGCCGCGCGGCCGGCGTCCCGGTCATCGGCGACGGCGGCCTGCAGTACTCCGGCGACATCGGCAAGGCGCTCGCCGCCGGTGCCGACACCGTCATGCTGGGCTCGCTGCTGGCCGGCTGCGAGGAGTCCCCGGGCGAGCTGCAGTTCATCAACGGCAAGCAGTTCAAGTCCTACCGCGGCATGGGCTCGCTGGGCGCCATGCAGTCCCGCGGCCAGGGCCGCTCGTACTCCAAGGACCGTTACTTCCAGGCCGAGGTGGCCTCGGACGACAAGCTGGTCCCCGAGGGCATCGAGGGGCAGGTGCCCTACCGCGGCCCGCTGTCCGCCGTGCTGCACCAGCTGGTCGGCGGTCTGCGCCAGACCATGGGCTACGTCGGCGCCGCCACCGTCGCCGAGATGGAGAGCAAGGGCCGCTTCGTGCGGATCACCTCGGCGGGCCTCAAGGAGAGCCACCCGCACGACATCCAGATGACCGTCGAGGCGCCGAACTACACCAGCCGCTGACACCGGCAGCGTTCTCACGAGGGGCCCGCGACCGCGGGCCCCTCGCGCGCGTCCGGGGCCCGCTCCCCGGTGTCCGCGGGCCGGGCGTCGCGGTGCGGCCCCGGGCGGGTGCGGGATACTGGGGGCGGCCGGGGTGACCCGGCGGGCATGAGCAACAAACCAGAAGGGCTCGAAGTGACCGAGATCGAGATCGGGCGAGGCAAGCGCGGCCGACGGGCTTACGCCTTCGACGACATCGCCGTCGTCCCCAGCCGCCGTACCCGGGACCCGAAGGAGGTCTCGATCGCCTGGCAGATCGACGCCTACCGCTTCGAGCTGCCGTTCCTGGCCGCCCCGATGGACAGCGTGGTCTCCCCGCAGCAGGCCATCGCCATCGGCCGCCTCGGCGGCCTGGGCGTGCTCAACCTGGAAGGCCTCTGGACCCGCTACGAGGACCCGCAGCCGCTGCTCGACGAGATCGCCACGATCACCGACGAGGCCGCCGCGACCCGCCGCCTGCAGGAGGTCTACGCCGCGCCGATCAGGGCCGAGCTGATCAAGCAGCGGATCCAGGAGGTCCGCGACTCCGGCGTGGTCACCGCCGCCGCGCTCTCCCCGCAGCGCACCGCCGAGTTCTCCAAGGCCGTCGTGGACGCCGGCGTGGACGTCTTCGTCATCCGAGGCACCACGGTCTCCGCCGAGCACGTCTCCGGCGCCGCCGAGCCGCTCAACCTCAAGCAGTTCATCTACGAGCTGGACGTCCCGGTGATCGTCGGCGGCTGCGCCACCTACACCGCCGCGCTGCACCTGATGCGCACCGGCGCGGCCGGCGTGCTGGTCGGCTTCGGCGGCGGCGCCGCCCACACCACCCGCAACGTGCTGGGCATCCAGGTGCCGATGGCCACCGCCGTCGCCGACGTGGCCGCGGCCCGCCGCGACTACATGGACGAGTCGGGCGGCCGCTACGTCCACGTCATCGCGGACGGCGGCGTCGGCTACAGCGGCGACATCCCCAAGGCGGTCGCCTGCGGCGCCGACGCGGTGATGATCGGTGCCGCGCTGGCCCGTGCCACCGACGCCCCCGGCAAGGGCTTCCACTGGGGCATGGAGGCCGTCCACGAGGAGCTGCCGCGCGGCAAGCGCGTCGACCTCGGCACGGTCGGCACCACCGAGGAGATCCTCACCGGCCCGTCGCACACCCCCGACGGCACCATGAACCTGTTCGGCGCGCTGCGCCGCGCGATGGCCACCACCGGCTACACGGAGCTCAAGGAGTTCCAGCGCGTCGAGGTGACCGTCAACCCGGGGCTGCACCACCGCTGAGCGGCGCCGACAACCGTATGACGGGACCCCCGCCGGAACGTTCCGGCGGGGGTCCCGTCATACGCGGCCGGGCGGGTCAGTCGGCGGCGCCGACCTTCTTGGTGACGCTGAAGCAGGCGACCGCGCCGACCCCGTAGAAGATCAGGTCCTTGGCGTTCAGGCTCTCCCTCCAGAGACTGAAGAGGTCGCTGAAGTACGAGCCGTAGATCTCGCCCAGCGGGGCGCCGGTCAGCTTGGAGAGGATCAGCGAGAGCCCGAAGAGCTGGCCCAGGAAGACCGCCACCAGCGACAGCACCACGCCGACCACCGGCAGCAGCGGGTTGCGCCCGCCCAGCTTGCCCAGCGGGAAGGCGATCAGGATCGCCAGGCCGATGGCGGCGTAGGAGATCTCCCGCTCCAGGGCCTTCATCAGGAAGCCGTACCCGAGCGCGCCGACCAGCGCCGCGCCGACGGCGGCGCCGATCGCGGCCCCGGTCCTGGGCGAGCGGGCCGGCTGCGGGGGCAGCGGCGCGTAGGCGTACGGGGTGGGCGCGCCCGGCATGCCCGGGGCGACGTACTCGTTCGGGGCCGGCGGCTGCTGCTGGGCCGGGACCGAGAAGTGCGGGGCGTACGGCTGGCCGGACTGGCCGTCAGGGCCGGGCGCGGGTGTGGTCATGTGATGATTCCCCCGGGATTTCCGATCGGTGAGCGGCCGAACGTTAGCAGCGCCGAGGACGCCTCCGACAGCTGGTTTTGATCACAGGTCGGGCACGGAGTGCCGTACGCGCACCGGGCCGAGGAGGCTGGTGACCGGGGGCGGGTGGTCGAAGGCCCCCCGGACAGGGGATGATGGAGGCTTGGCGTTCGGGCCCGGCGTCGGGCCGACGCGCCGTCACCTCGACCGCCGGCAGCAACATGGGGGAACGTTCCGAATGACCGAGGCGCAGGGTTCCACCGGCCGCCTGCTGGCCGGACGCTACCGGTTGGACGCGGTGCTCGGGCGCGGCGGCATGGGCACCGTCTGGCGGGCCGAGGACGAGATGCTCGGACGGGTCGTCGCGGTCAAGGAACTGCGGATGAACGCCAGCGTCGAGGAGGACGAGAAGCACCGTCTGATCACCCGCACGCTGCGCGAGGCCAAGGCCACCGCGCGGATCCGGCACAACTCGGCGGTCACCGTCTTCGACGTCGTCGAGGAGGACGACCGGCCCTGGATCGTCATGGAGCTGGTCGAGTCCCGCTCCCTGGCGGACGTGATCAAGGAGGACGGGCCGCTGTCGCCCGGCCGCGCCGCCGAGATCGCCCTGGACGTGCTGGGCGTGCTCGGCGCCGCGCACGCGCTGGGCATCCTGCACCGGGACGTGAAGCCGTCCAACGTGCTGATCGGTACGGACGGCCGGACGGTGCTCACCGACTTCGGCATCGCGAGCGTGGAGGGCGACGCCTCCGTCACCTCCACCGGCATGCTGGTCGGCGCGCCCTCGTACATATCCCCGGAGCGGGCCCGCGGCCAGAAGCCCGGCCCGCCGGCCGACCTGTGGTCGCTGGGCGGCACGCTGTACGCGATGGTGGAGGGCCGGCCGCCGTACGACCGCGGCTCGGCGCTGGCCACCCTGACGGCCGTCATGACCGAGGACCTGAGCACCCCGCTCAACGCCGGGCCGCTGCGGCCGGTGATCGAGGGGCTGCTGGACAAGGACCCGGTCAAGCGGCTGGACGCCTCCCAGACCCGGTCGATGCTGCGGCGGGTGGTCGCGGAGGCCACCACCCGGGCGGAGTCGACCACCGAACTGACCGTGCCGCTGGCCGAGGGCGCGGCGGACGGCAAGGCGGGCAAGGGCGGCACGGCGGGCAAGGCCGGCACGGCTGCTCCGTCCGGCAAGGCCGGTGCGTCCGGCAAGGAGGCGCGGACCGAGGGTCGGGAGAAGCCGCCGGTGGGCGGGCTGCTCGGGACGGTCCGGGTGGGCAGCAAGGCCCGGGACGAGGAGCCGGCGCGGCTCCCGGCGGAGGCGGCGGGCGCGGGCGCGGCGGGTGCCGCGGGCGGTGCCGCGGCCTCGACTGCCTCGGCTGCCTCGGCGAACGGTGGACCGGCGTCCGGTGCTTCGGCGTCCGGCGGGTCGGCGAACAGCGCTTCGGCCGACGGGCCCGAGGACGTGCCGCGGCCGATGACCGGCGAGTGGACCCTCGGCGCCACCCAGGCCGCCGGGGCGAACCCGCGCACCGGCCGGCGGCGCCTCGCGGTGGTCGCCGCGGTCCTGGTGCTGCTGCTGATCGCCGGCGTGGTCGCCGTGGTGCAGGCCTTCAGCGGCTCCGGCGGCGCGGCGGGCGGCACCCGCGGCACGGCGAGCGCCAGTGGCACCGCGAGCGCCAGTGGTACGGCCGCGCAGCCCTCGACGGGTGCGGCCACCGGTACCGCGACCACCCCCGCCACCGGCGCCGCGACCACCCCCGCGCCGGCCACCGGC
>NZ_JBSGFD010000187.1:0-15767 GCF_053603215.1 Kitasatospora sp. NPDC004240
CTGCACCACACAAACCCCGAAATAAAAACCCCGCCCCATTACCCCCCGGCGCCGCCCCGGGCCGCGCCGCGGCCCCCCGGCGCGCCCCCCCCCGCCGTTCTGCCCCGCAGGCCCGTGCGCCGCCGCTCCTCCGGCCTGCGGGCGCCCGCCGCAGGCCCGTACGCCGCCCCTCCGGCGTACCCCGCACGGCCGCCGCCGGGCCCCGGTGACCGGTGCGTGGACAGCGCCGACGGCGCCCGGCCGGGGCCGTTACGCTCGGCGCTCCCCGAAGATCCACCAGGAGGTTCCCCCATGATTCAGCGGTTCGGCTCCGGCGCGCGGATGAGCGAGGCCGTCGTGCACAACGGCACGGTCTACCTGGCGGGCCAGGTCGCCGGCGACCTCACGCAGGATGTGAAGGGGCAGACGGAGCAGGTCCTGGCCGCGATCGACGGCCTGTTGGCGGAGGCCGGCAGCGACAGGAGCCGGATCCTGCGGGCCGAGATCTACCTCGCCGACGTCAAGGAGTTCGGCGAGATGAACCTGGCGTGGGACGCCTGGGTGCCGGCCGGGCACACGCCCGCCCGCGCGACCGTCGAGGCGAGCCTCTACCGGCCCGAGGTCCGGGTCGAGATCGTGGTGACCGCCGCGGTCTGAGCCGCCCGCGGGCCGTCCGGGCCCACCCCGGGCCCGCCTCCGGTGCCGGCCGGCCCACCCCCGGACGAGGTGGGCCGGCCGGCACCGGAGGTTCGGGCCGAGATCACGGCGTTGGCATGTCCGGCAAACTGCCCCGCCGAATCCGTTGACGCTCCAGTCGGGCCGCGGTTAAGGTCACGCCCCATGGATGGCCGACGAAGCGGTCGGCCAGGGCACAGGCGGGCCGGTCCCGTCCCTGCCCGGCATCCTCCGGCATTGCCCCGGGCAGGACCCGTCGAAGGTCCCTGCCCGGTCAACCCTCGCCTTCCACCCGTGCATCCGGCCAGGCCCCCGTCCGTCGGCGTTCCCTCCTACGTCGCGACCCGGGCCGGTTCGCCGTGTCGGAAGGGCCCGCTATGCAAGGGATGGACCGTTGACCAGATTCCCGCTGCCCGGACCGCGCGACCGGGCTCCGGAGGCGTCCGAGGCGCCGCCCCGGGCGAGACCCGGCGCGGCCACCGCCCGCCGCATGCCCGTCCTGGGCCTGGTGTGCGTACTCGCACTGTCCGGTTGCTGGCCCGGTTCCGACTCCGAGCCGACCATCACCCTCACCATCGGCCTGGACGTTCCGCTCAGCGGTGAACTCGCCGACCTCGGACAGGGCGTCAAGCACTCGGCCGACCTGGCCATCGCCAAGGCCAACGAGAAGAACACCGTGCCCGGCGTCCGCTTCAAGCTCGACGCCAAGGACGACCGCGGCGACGAGCAGGCCGCCAAGAACAACGGCGAGGCCTTCGCCTCCGACACCAACGTCATCGGCGTGGTCGGCCCGCTCACCTCCTCCAGCGCCGTCTCCATGGCACCGGTGCTCTCCCAGGCCGGCCTGGCCGAGATCTCGCCGTCCAACACCTCGCCCGCCCTGACCTGGGGCCCGGACTACCGGGCCAACGGCAAGAAGCGCCAGTACTCCACCTACTTCCGCACGGTGACCACCGACGCCGTCCAGGGCCCGCTGATCGCCCGGTACGCCCGGAGCAAGCTCAACGCCGCCAAGGCCGCCGTGATCAGCGACACCAAGGTCTACGGCACCAACCTCGCCGCCGAGTTCGCCGGCGCCTTCGAGACCGCCGGCGGCAAGGTGGTCCTGCGGGCCACCGTGGAGCCCGGCACCACCGACTTCTCCAAGCTGGTCGCCCAGATCGCCGCCGCCAAGCCCGACGTCATCTACTACGGCGGCCAGCACCCCGAGGGCGGCCCGCTCGCCGCCAAGCTCAAGGCCGCCGGCGTCAAGGCCCCCGTGGCGGGCGGCGACGGGCTGCACACCGACGGGTACGTGAAGGCCGTCGGCCCGGGCGCCAACGGCGACATCGCCAGCCAGCCCGGCATCTCCGTCGAGGGACTCGCCTCCGCCTACACCTACCTCGACGCCTACCGCGCGGCCGGTCACGCCGAGGAGCCGGGCCCGTTCGGCCCGTACGCCTACGACTCGACCTGGGCGCTGATCGAGGCGGTCGGTCGCGCCCGCGAGGGCGACGGCGCCAAGCTCAGCGGCGTCGAACTGCGCAAGGCCGTCGCCAACGCGCTGCAGCAGGTCGCGTTCTTCGGCGTCACCGGCGACGTCTCCTTCGACGAGTTCGGCGACATCCGCAACCAGGTGGCCTCGATCTACCAGGTCCAGGAGGGGTCCTGGAAGGCGCTCGTGCCACTGGCCCGTCTGCGCGACTACTGATCCCGCCCGTCCCGTTCCGCCTGCCCCGCTCCATCCCGCCCGAAGCCCGGTCGTACGATCCGCGGGGGCTCCCCACGCGCCCCCGCGGGTCGTACGTCCGACGTCCCTTCTTCCCCCGCCCGTACGACACGCGGGGCGCCGCCCGGCCCCCGCGGATCGTGCGTCCGGTGCCGCACAGTGGTGGGGGACAGCGGGGACGACGGGCCGTCAGCGGCCCACCAGGAGGGCGAGGGCCGATGGGTGGCGCGAGCGGACTGTCGAAGGACCGGCTGGGCCGGCTGCACCGGGTGCTGACCGGCTACGTCGAACGCGGCGAGCTGCCCGGCCTGGTGGCCGCGGTCGCCCGGGACGGGGACGAGCACGTCGAGGTGATCGGCCACCTGGCGGTCGGCGGCGCGCAGCCGATGCGGCGCGACGCGTTGTTCCGGATCGCGTCGATGACCAAGCCGGTCACCGCCGTGGCCGCCCTCACCCTGGTCGAGGAGTGCCTCCTGCGGCTGGACGACCCGGTCGACGAACTGCTCCCGGAGCTGGCCGGCCGGCGGGTGCTGCGCCGCCCGGACGCCGAACTGGACGACACCGAGCCGGCCCGGCGGTCCATCACCCTGCGGGACCTGCTGACCTTCCGGCTCGGGTTCGGACTGCTGATGGATCCCGAACCCACCCCCATCGCCCGGGCCCTGGCCGAGCGCCGGGTCGACGTCCGGGTGCCGCGCTCCGACGCCTCCGCGCCCGCGCCCGACGAGTACCTGCGCCGGCTCGGCGAACTGCCGCTGGTCCACCAGCCCGGGACGGCCTGGCTGTACCACACCGGCGCGGCCGTGCTCGGCGTGCTGCTCGCCCGGGCCTGCGGCAAGCCCCTCGGCGAGGTCCTGCGCGAGCGGGTGCTCGACCCGCTGGGCATGCGGGACACCGGCTTCGCCGTCCCGGCGGCGGACCTCCACCGCCTGACCGCCTCGTACGCCCCCGATCCGGGCGGCGGGCCGCTGGTCCCGTACGACGGAACGGCGGACAGCGTCTGGGCACGGGAGCCGGACTTCCCCGACGGCGGGGCCGACCTGGTCTCCACCCTCGACGACTACCTGGTGTTCGCCCGGATGCTCGCCGCGGGCGGGCGCCACGGCGGGGCGCGGCTGCTCTCCCGCGCGGCGGTCACGCTGATGACCTCCCAGCAGCTGACGGCCGAGCAGCTCGCGCGTTCCGGCCCGCTCCTCGGCCGCCCCGACCTGACCGGGTGGGGCTTCGGCGTCTCCGTCGCCACCACCCGCACCGGTCTCGCGGGCGTCGGCCGCTACGGCTGGGACGGCGGGCTGGGCACCGTCTGGTTCAACGACCCGGGGGAGCGGCTGACCGGCGTCCTGCTCACCCCGCGCCACTTCGAGTCGCCCGAACCGCCCCCGATCGCCCGGGACTTCGAGACCTCGGCGTACCAGGCCATGGACGCCTGAGGGAGGGCCGCCGACGCCGGAACGTGGGTCCGGGTTCACCGTGATGACATCCGGCGGACACCCGTGCGACCCGTCCCACTCCCTACTCTGCCGCCATGATCTACATATCAGTGATCCTGGTCGTCCTCGGCGTCACCCTGCTGGTCCTGAAGCGTCGGCGGACCGTCGAATTCCGGTTCGCCGCGCTCGCCGGGGCGCTGACGGCGGCCCTCGGCCTGCTGCTCGGACTCACCACCTTCACCTACGTCGTCGAGCCCTACGAGGTCGGCGTGCCCACCACGCTCGGCAAGGTCGGCGGGCCCTGGAAGCCCGGGCTCCACCTCAAGTCGCCGTTCACCGAGGTGACCACCTTCTCCACCCGGCCCACCGACCTCAACCTCACCGACGGCGACACCGTCGAGGTCCGCTCCTCCGAGGGCGGCGTGCTCTACGCCGACCTGACCGTCAAGTGGTCCGTCGACCCGGCGCACGCGCTGGCCCTCTTCAAGCTCGCCGGCGACGGGGACGCCGTCCAGAAGCGCCTGGTCTACGCCGACAGCCGGGAGATCGTCCGCAACGTCTTCGCCAAGCACACCAGCGTCGAGGGCTACTCCTCCCAGCGCGAGTCGGTCAGCTCGGAGATCACCAAGCTGATCACCGAGCGGCTGTCCCCGCGCGGCATCCAGGTCAACGGCGTCAACCTGCGCAACGTCCGCCCCAGCGAGGGCCTGCAGAAGGCCATCGACCAGAAGATCGCCCAGGACCAGGCCACCGCGCAGGCCGAGGCCGCCGTCCGCACCGCCAAGGCCGAGGCCGAGAAGCGCAAGATCGACTCCGAGAGCACCGCCGCGGCCAACGCCGCGATCGCCGGCTCGCTGACCGACAAGATCCTGCTCAGCCAGTGCATCGAGGCCTTCAAGGCGGCCGCCGAGAAGAACCCGGTCTACGCCAGCCCCTGCGGCACCAACGGCACCCCGGTGATCGTCGACGGCACCAAGCGCTGACCCCCGCCGGGGCGGAGCACCCTCCGCCCCCACGCCGCTACCGTCCCGACCCCCGGGTTACCTTGGGTGCGGCCGTCACCCATGTCGACCCGGGGGGTTCGTACGTGACACACATTCAGGTACCCGATCCGGAGCCGGACTGGCAGCCGGCCGCGGTCCCGCCGTACTACACCGGGAAGAACCCGGCGACGCAGTTCAGCCTGTGGCAGGTCGCGCTCGGTTCCTTCCGGATGATCGCCGGTCTTGAGCCGCCGCTGGAGGCCCTGGCGGCGCGGCTGGTGATGCAGGTCGAGCGCAGCTGGGAGGACCTCGGCGAGGTCGACACCGCGTTCTTCCGCATCGAGCGCCTGGACTTCGCGCTCAGCCGGCTGACGTACAACCAGGCCGAGACCTGGGTCTGGCTCGATCGCCGGCACGAGGACCCGGAGGCCGCCCTCGGCATCCTCCTGAACGCCCTCGGCCTGGGCTGGGAGGCCGTGGTCTTCACCGGCGGCCCGGACAGCGGCTTCCACTACCTCGACCACGGCCGTCAGCCGTCCTGAGCCGGCGCCCCGGGGCGGGGCGCGGTCCTCGCCCGGACGGGCCTTCAGTTCCGCAGCTCCACGGCCGATCGTTCAGGGTGTACGGACCCCGAGGATCCCGGCGGATGGAGCCACCTTGAGCGAGCGCGACCACGGAACCGGCCCGGCACCGCAGGACGGCCCGCGTACGGAGCCACGGGTCGCGGTGGCCCGGCTCGCGCGGGACGGGCTGGTGCTGCCGTACGCCGAGCAGGGCCCCCGGACCGGGCTCCCGGTGGTGCTGGTGCACGCCATCGGGGACTCGTGGCGTTCCTTCGAGCCGTTGATGGCCCGCCTTCCGCCGGACCTGCGGGTGCTCGCGCCCAACCTGCGGGGGCACGGCGGGGCGAGCTGCCCGCCGCACGGGTACCGTCCGGCGGACTTCGCGGGCGACCTGGCGGCGTTCCTGGACGAGGTGGGCATCGGACGGGCGGTGCTGGTGGGGTCGTCCAGCGCGGGTTTCGTGCTGCGCCGCTTCGCCGCGGCCGCGCCGGAACGGGTGGCCGGCCTGGTCTTCCTCGGCTCGCCCGCCCAGCTGGGCGACCGGCCCCGGGCGGAGGAGATCCGGGAGTGGGCCGACGGCCTCACCGACCCGCTCGACCGATCGGAGCTGCGCGCCCTGCTCGACTCGCTGGTGACACGGCCGCTGCCGGAGGACTTCGCCGAGCTGATGGTGCGGGAGAGCATGCTCGCGCCGGCCCGGGTGTGGCGCGAGACGGCTCACGGTCTGTTCGACGAACCGCCTCCGTCCGGCCTCGACCGGGTCACCGCTCCCGTCCTGCTGATCTGGGGCGACCGGGACTCGGTGCTGCCCCGCGCGGACCAGGAACGCCTGGCCGCCGCCTTCCCCCGTGTCACCCTCCTGGTCCACGAGGGCTCCGGCCACGTCGTGCACTGGGACGACCCGGCCCGCACCGCCACCGACCTGGTGTCCTTCGTGGAGCGGATCCCGGCGCCGCCCCGGTGATCCCGTACGGCGGGAAGGCGTCGGGCCCGGGGGCACCTGCCGCGGTGGGCGGAAGCTACCGGAGAGTCACTTCATGTACAGTCAACTTCCTATTATCTGAGCATAGTTGAGGGTTGTTCGGTGTCGCCACCGAGGTCCCGGGATCCGCTACGGTGACCCGGTGATGACGCGGGGCGGAGGGCCTCGTGTCGTCCTGTCGAACTCACTGATTGGGGGCTCAGGTGAATCGTTGGGTGTGGCGCGCGGCGGCGATCGGATCGGGGGCGGGGGCGGCGGCCCTGGGGGCGACCGTGGTGCTGGTCGACCTCGACACGGCGGACCGCGCCGCGAGCGTCGTCGGGGCGGTCGTCGCCCTCGCCGGTCTGGTGCTGGCGCTGCGGCCGCTGTTGCGATCCGGCTCCGGCGCGGGCCCGGGCGGTCCGGCGGGCCAGGGCGGTCCGGCGGGCGAGGCGTGGGTGGAGGTTACGGGCGGCGGCGTCGGCGCCCGGCGCGACATCATCGGCGCCCACGCGTTCGCCACAGGTCAGCCGGTCCCGGACCCCGGGGTGGACCCGCAGACGCTCGTCGTCCGGGTGGACGGGGACGGTTCCGTCGGTGCGGGTGGCAGCATCGTCGGCATCGACCTGGGCAACCGTCGGTGAGCTCGGACCGGGGCACAGGCGAGGGCCGGGGGAGACCCGCCACCGGCGGCCCGGCCGGACCACCCGGCGGCGGATCCGCGCCTCGTAAAAGCGTCCCGTCCGGGGCGGTCCCGTTCCCGCCGCTCCCCGGTGAGCCGCCGCGCACGGCCCCGCCCCGTGCGGCGCCGTCCTCATCGGTCCCGCACCCATCGGCGCCGACGGGCGGCAGCGGCGTACCGGGCAACGGCCGGTGGATGAACGTCGGCGCCTCCGACGGGGCCGCGGCTGCCGGGCGTGACATCGCCGGCTCCGCGACCGGCGCGCACAGCCAGGCCAACAACCAGCACATCACCATCATCCCGCCGATGCCCGCGGCGCCGCCCGCGATGACGTCCGACCGGTCGAAGGGGCGCAATGTGGCGCTCTACGTCCTGGCGGCGTCCATCCTGGCCGCCGCGATCATCATCGGACCGCAACTGCGCGGCGATGACAGGAATGAGGAGAACCGGGGAGCCGGGGCCCAGGGGACCTCCACGGCCGCACCCGCCCCGACCGTCACGGCGCCGGTCGCGCCGGCGACCGAGCGGCCGCCGTCGGCGCCGGCCGGGAAGACGCCGACCGGGGGAGCGGCGGGCCAGGACGGGATCCGGTACAAGGGTGAGGTCAAGCTCCGCTATCTCGACCTGGACGCCAAGCCGCCGGCGCTGATGGCCATACCCGATTTCCTGGCCGGGTTCAACGTGGACTACTCGGTCGGCTCGGGTCAGAGCGCAGCGGTCATCAGCATGGGCGGGGGCATCCCGGGGACCGTCTCGGTGGCCCGCTACAAGGAGTCAAGTGATCCGTCACGCCAGCGCTGCTCCGACCTGCTGAAGACCCAGAGCGCTCAAACGGTGGGTGTGGATTCGGGCGCTCGCCTCTGCGTGCGGACCGCGCTCGGGAGGATCGCCTTCGTCGCCGTGGGGCGGTTCAGTGAGGGCGCCTTCTCCGGGACCGTCACGGTGTGGGAGGAGGAGGACTAGAGAGGCGGCTTCATCCCCCCGGGGACGTGGCACGGCCGCGCCACGTCCCCGGTGTCGCCACGGGATGGCCTACCTCCGGGTGCCGCCGGTTCGGACTGTCCGTATTGTCCGAGTCGGATCAGTGGACGACACGAGAGGTGACCGGTGGCCCTCCACAACGCACAGGAGCCGGCGCCCGACCCGGCCGTCGACATCTTCGCCTCGCCGTTGAGCGAGCGACCGCTGCCCAAGCGGTCCATGCCCGACCTGCCCTCGCCCCCGGCCGTCGTCTTCCAGCTGCTGCGCAACGAACTGCTGCTGGACGGCAACGCCGCGCAGAACCTCGCCACCTTCTGCACCACCTGGGCGGACGACGAGGTCCACCGCCTGATGGACCTGTGCCTCGACAAGAACATCGTCGACAAGGACGAGTACCCGCAGACCGCGGAGATCGAGTCGCGCTGCGTGAACATCCTCGCCGACCTGTGGCACGCACCCGCCGGCGCCGGCGCCGACGGCGCGAATGCGGTGGGCTGTTCGACCACCGGCTCCAGCGAGGCCGCGATGCTCTGCGGCCTCGCCCTCAAGTGGCGCTGGCGCGACCGGCGCCTCGCGGCCGGGAAGCCGACGGACCGACCGAACCTGGTGTGCGGCCCGGTGCAGGTGTGCTGGGAGAAGTTCGCCCGCTACTTCGACGTCGAGCTGCGCCAGATCCCGGTCGAGGCCGGGGCGACCGGCCTGCAGGCGCACCAGCTGCGCGAGTACGTCGACGAGAACACCATCGGCGTCGTCGCGATCCTCGGCGTCACCTACACCTGCACCTACGAGCCGGTCGCGGAGATCGCCGCCGAGCTCGACCGCATGCAGGCCGAGAGCGGCATCGACGTCCCCCTGCACATCGACGCGGCCTCCGGCGGGTTCATCGCGCCCTTCCTCCACCCCGACCTGGGGTGGGACTTCCGCCTGCCGCGGGTCGCCTCGATCAACGCCTCCGGCCACAAGTACGGCATGGCCCCGCTCGGCGTCGGCTGGGCCCTGTGGCGCGACCAGGCGGCCCTGCCGGACGACCTGGTCTTCCACGTCTCCTACCTCGGCGGCGACATGCCCACCCTCGCCCTGAACTTCTCCCGCCCCGGCGGCCAGGTCGTCACCCAGTACTTCATGTTCCTGCGCCTGGGCCGCGACGGGTACCGGCGGGTCTACCAGGCCTGCGCCGACACCGCCCAGCACCTCGGCCGGCAGGTCGCCGAGATGGGCCCCTTCACCCTGCTCTACGACGGTGTGGGTGCGCTGCCCGCCGTCTCCTGGACGCTCACCGACCCGAACTCGGTCGGCTGGAGCCTGTACGACCTCTCCGACCAGCTCCGTATGCGCGGCTGGCAGGTGCCCTCCTACCCGCTGCCGCCCGACCGCCAGGAGACCGTCATCCAGCGCGTCCTGGTCCGCCACGGCGTCGACCGCGACGAGATCGAACTCCTCGCCGAGGACATGCGCCGCGCGATCAAGCACCTCGACGAGGGCCACCCGCGCGATGCGGACCGGGTCGGCTTCCACCACTGACGGTACGGCTGTGACCGGGGCCGGGGCGAGATCGCCCCGGCCCCGGCCGTTCGCGCCCGGAGCAGCCCGGAGCAGCCCGGAGCAGCCCGGAGCAGCCCGGGGGCCTGGCCAATAGTCTAATTAGACTGTTAGGGTCGGGCCATGCCGAGCAGGACCCTGGACAACCCGATCGTGCCCGCCGTGCTGGGCCTCCTCCTGGAGGGTCCCTCGCACCCCCATCAGATGCTCTCCGACCTGCGGGAACGCGGCGAGGCGCAGGCGGGCGCGATCACCCGCGGCACCCTGTACACCACGGTCGCCGCGCTGGCCGGCGCCGGCTGGGTGGCTGAGCTGGGACGGGAGCGTGAGGGCAACCGGCCCGAGCGAACCGTCTACGGGCTCACGGACGCCGGCCGGGAGGAACTGGTGCGCCGACTGGACGCCCGGATCCGCGACCCGGCGCGGGAGTTCTCCCGGTTCCTGGGGGCGGTCACCCATCTGGGAGTGCTCGGGCCGGACGGCGCCGCCGACGCGCTCACCGAGCGCGCCGACCGCCTGCGCGCGCGCATCGCGGCGGACGAGGAGCGGTTCGCGGCCGCCCTGGCGACGGGCGTGCCCCGGCTGTTCGTCATCGAGGCCGACTACGCCCTCGCCCTCGCCCGGGCCGAGGCGGCCTGGGTCGACGGGGTGATCGAGGAGATCCGTACGGGGGCGCTGCCCTGGCCCGGGTGAGCGGGGCCGCCGACGGCGAGGCATCGAGGACCACGACGAGAGGAAGCGGACGACGTGACACGGTCATTACGGCAGGGACTGCTCTTCGGGATCTATCCCGGCTCGCTCACCGGCGACGACGCCGGCGGCCTGGCGGCCGGACCGCCCGACGACCCGGCCCGGGTGACCGAGGCCCTGGACCGGCTCCAGGGCCGCCCCGGCCGGCCGTTCCTGGTCCGGGCGTACCTCGGCTTCGACGACTCCACCCGCCCGGGCACCGTGCACGGGACCCGGACGCCGGCCGACGCCGCCCGCTACGCCGTCCACGGACGGCGGCTGGACCTGGTGGCGCAGTACCGCTCCGCCGCCGGGGACGTGGACGGCTACTGCGCCTTCCTGTGCGAACTCGTCGCCCAGTACGGTGCGGTGACGGACACCCTGCAGATCGCGGAGGAGCCGAACGCGGTGGGGAACCCCCTGCTCGACGGCCACTACCCGCGCGTCGAGGAGGCGGTCGTCCGAGGCGTGTCGGCCGCCAGGGCCCGCGCGCGCGAACTCGGGCACGACCACCTGCGGATCGGCTTCAACACCACGGTCCTGTTCGGCCCGGGCGCGTCCTTCGTCGCCGGACTGACCGCGCTCGGCGGCGAGACCTTCGTCGCCGACCTGGACTACATCGGCCTGGACTTCTTCCCCGACGTCTTCCAGCCGGTCGCCGCCGGCGAACTCGCCGGTGCCGTGGGCTGGTTGCTGCGGCACCACCGCGAGAGCGTGCTCACCCCGGCCGGCCTCGGGCACCTGCCGCTGCACATCACCGAGCACGGCTGGCCGACCGGGCCCGACCGTCCCGCGTCCCGGCAGGCCGAGGTCGTCGAGACCGTGGTCGGGGCCGTCGCCGACCACGCCGACGAGCTCGACCTGAGCGGCTACACGCACTTCGCCCTGCGCGACGCCGACAGCACCGACCCCGGCCTGTTCCACCGGTTCGGGCTCACCACCGACGACTACACGCCCAAACCCGCCTTCGAGACCTTCCGCGCCCTGATCGAGAAGTACGGCGCCTGACGCCACTGCTCGCACAGCGGCCCGCGCCGGAGTCCCGTGCCCACCGGACGCCGACGCGGGCCGTTGTCGGTGGGCCGACGGACAGGGCAGAACACCTAGCGCAACGGGCGCGGGGTGCTGTCCCACTGCCAGCGGGTGAGGCGTTCGCGCCCCGGCAGGTCACCCCGGCCGGTCGCCCACAGCAGGGTCTCCCAGGGTGCGGCGTCGGTCGGGGCGGTGGGGAACAGCCTCTTCAGCACCCGGGCGCAGATCGCCTCGGGAGCCTCCCAGTCGAGGCCGAGGCCGCGCGCCAGGTCCTCGGCGTGCACGAACAGCTCCACCAGGCCCATGGCCGCGGAGCCTTCCGGATCCGTCGTCCCGAACACATGGAACGCGCGGGCCCCGGGCGATGCCGTCCGCACCATCGCCACGTGCAGTGCCCCGCACGCCTCCAGCACCTGCACCAGGCCCTCCGGCCCGCCCCCGTGCTCGGCGAAGATCACGTTGGCGGGCCTGCCGGGTGCCTCCCGTCGCCAGACGAAGGGCACGTGCGTGACGGCCGCAGGCGCCTGCGGGCCCAGCTGGGCCGCGTAGGCGAAGAGGTCGTCGGCCAGGTGCTCCGCCGTCTCCCAGCAGCTCCACTCCAGTGTCCCGGCGGGGCGGTCCCAGTCGGCGGCGAGCGCGGCGGGGCGGCGCAGCAGGTCGAGGACGAGCCGGACGCCCTCGGCGAGATCGTCGGCCGTCACCGGGCCCGCGGCGCGCGGGTCTTCTACATGATCATGATCGGACATGCGCCGAGACTACGGGCCCACCCCTCGGACGACCACCGGTTTCCCCGGTGCCCCGGCTGCGGGGCCTCGGGAAACGGCGGTCGCGCTCAGCCGGTCACTCGAAGCGCGTGGTGTCGCCGGCACCACGGCGGACGATCTCCGCCTCGCCGCTGGAGAAGTCGATGACCGTCGTCGGCTCCGTGCCGCACTCGCCCGAGTCCACCACGGCGTCCAGCACGTGGTCGAGCCGCTCCTTGATCTCCCACCCCTGGGTCATCGGCTCGTCCTCACCGGGGAGGAGCAGGGTGCTGGAGAGCAGGGGCTCACCGAGTTCGGCGAGCAGCGCCCTGGTGACGGCGTGGTCCGGGATCCTGACCCCCACCGTCTTCTTCTTCGGGTGCAACAGGCGGCGCGGAACCTCCTTGGTGGCGGGGAGGATGAAGGTGTAGCTGCCCGGCGTCGCGGCCTTGACGGCGCGGAAGACGTCGTTGTCGATGTGGACGAACTGCCCCAGCTGGGCGAAGTCCTGGCACATCAGGGTGAAGTGGTGGCGGTCGTCGAGACGCCGGATCGACCGGATGCGTTCGAGTCCGTCGCGGTTCTCCAGGCGACAGCCGAGGGCGAAACAGGAGTCGGTCGGGTACGCGATGAGGGCCCCGGACCGGAGACTGTCGGCCACGGTCCCGATGGTGCGCGGCTGGGGGGATTCTGGGTGCACGTCGAAGTACTTCGCCATTGGTCGACCCTACGGGATCCCCGCGCCCAACGGGGGCGCACGCCGGTCCACCGTGCGCCCCCGTCGGGCGGACCGGGCCGCCATACGTGTACGCATGGCCCCGGGGTTGCAGGTCAGGACGGTGCTTCGTCCGCGCTGCCCCGGGGGAGGAACCCGACGGGCTCCGGTGGCAGACGGAGCAGGCGGCGTTCACGGGGAGGCATCCTGTCCGGGCCCGGCTGTCGGGGCGGACGGACGTGGTGTGATGATCACCGGATGCGTGACATCGATGAGTTGGTCAGGGTGGACGATCCGGCGTGGCCGGAGCTCGCGGGCGAGCTCGCGACCAGCGCCGCCCCCGTCGAGGTGCTGCCGGCGGACGGGGACGAGGGCCGCCGTTGCCTCCTGCAGATGCAGGTCACCGCGCGTTCGACGCTCGGGGCCCTGGTGCTGAACACCGGGGGACTGCTCGTGGACCACGGATGGGTGCGGGTCTACGGCGGCGGGCCTGCCGGGGGCGGCGGCCTGCCGAGCCTGGGCCGGGTCAACCGCTTCCCCTCCACCGTGGATCCCGCCTGGCACCCGGCCGCCGGACTGGTCGTCGGCCACGACGTGGTGGGCGGTGTCTTCGCTCTGAACGGCCACGACCCCGCCGCGGCCGGCCGCCCGGGGGCGCCGGGCCGGATGACGTACTTCGCGCCCGACACCCTGGCCTGGGAGCCGATGGAGATGGGTCACTCCGTCTGGCTCTCCTGGCTGCTCTCGGGCCGGCTGGAGACCTTCTACGAGGCCCTTCGCTGGCCCGGCTGGCGCGAGGAGGCCGCGGAGCTGACGCTCGCGCAGGGCATCGCGGTCTACCCGTTCCTGTGGTCCGAGGAGGCCCACGCGGACCTCGCCGCGACCGCCCGGCGGCCCGTCCCGCTGCACGAGGTCCTCGGCGTGGCGGCCGACTTCGCCCGGCAGTCGGGTTCGTCCGACCCGGGGTTCCTCGGCGAGGTGTAGGGCCTGACCGGCGGTCCGGGCCGTGCGCGCGGAGCAGTGCGGTCCGATCAGGGCGTGCTGTCCGGGGGTTTCGCTCGTTGGGTCTGCCATGGGGCAGGATGCGGACGACGAAGGACAGCGGGCACCGGTGGTGTGGGCTCTGGCGGTGCGGGAGACCGCGGTGGGGCCGCCGTACGCGGAGGTGATCGTCGAGGTCGGCCCGGCGCTGCACGGGGACCTCGCGGAGCAGGCCGTGGACAGCGGGTTCGTCCTTGCGGGGGATCCGCCGGAGACGACCGCCGTGGTCGAGGTGCGCGGCGGCCGGCTGGAGCGGCTGGTGCTGGTGGGCGGCCGTCAGGTGTGGGAGCCCGCCTCGCCGGTGGCGGCCTCTCCGGGGTGGCTGTCGGCGGCCGGGGAGCGCGGGTGGGCGGTGGTGCTGCTGGTGGCGCCGGGCACCTGGCCGCCCGGCCTGATGGAGCTGGAGCCGTCCGAGCGCGCCGCCGCCTTCACCCGGAGCCTGGCGGAGGCCAACGCGACCGGCCTGGTCCTGCACGGCCTGGCCACGGTCCAGGAGCTCCCCGGAGACGCCGAGAGCTGATCCCGGCTCCGGCCGGGCCGTGTCGGTGGCGGCTGGCAGACTGCGGATCATGACTTCGGCGACCGCACGCGACTACGACTGGATCCGTTCCTCCCCGTACTTCCGCCACGCCCTGGAGATCGGGTACACCCTGACCCTGGTGCGGGGCGTCGCCCCGGACGAGGTGCTGCGGGTGATGGGGGCCGAGCCGCAGGGCACGTGCACGGGGGTGGAGGAGCTGCTCGCGGCGCAGGACGAACTGTGGGACGGGACGGACCACTCGGACGCGTCCTTCCTCGCGGGTGCGTTCGCCGTGCCCGGCGAGGGCGGGGCGTGGACGCTCGTCCTGCAGTTCGGGGAGGGCGGCGCGGGGATGCGGGACGGCTTCCTGGAGGTCCTGTCCGCGGGCGGTCGCGCCGTGAAGCACTCCAGCAACGGTGGCAAGCCCATCCACCTGTTCCACTGGTACGAGGACGGGCGGCTCCGGACCACCTTCGAGGGCTCCGCGGCCAGGAGCGGCAGCACCCCGGACGACCTCAACCCGGTGCTGCGCGAGCTGGGCCTCCCGCTCTCCTGCGACGACGAACCCGATCCGGGCGTCGACACCAAGGCGGCGGCCTTCGCCCTCGCCGAGCGGATGACCGGCGTACGGGTGACGGAGGAGCTCCTGTCGGCCGCCGAGTACCGCCTCGGTCATGTGCCGGAGGAGCCCGCCGAGGAGTGGACCAAGGTCGTCGTCGACATCACCGACGCCCACGGCGAGCGGTTCCACCGGGAGTTCACCTACGAGGAGGTCCAGGCCGCCATGGAGCGCGCCCGCGCCGAGGCCGGGGCGCCGATCGTGATCGAGGGACCGTTCCTCCCCGGCGCCTGACCCGCGAAGCCTGACCGCGATGGCGGCGGGCCGCGGACGGGCGCACGGTCTCCGGACCCGGCCCGGACGCGAGCGGGCACGCGGCGTCGCTCGGCGAAACGCTGCACAAGTGATGCGAATGGCCTTCGGCCGCCGAATCGCTGCACAGTGGGGGCGTGCCCCGGCGCGCCGCCTCACGCGGCCTCGACGGCTCGCCGAATGTGGTGGCCGACACGGGGTGTGAACGCCGCGCGTGTGGTGAACGGAGGAGGAGAGTGGACGTCCGGTCGTCCTCGCCACCGGCCCGCGCCATCGCGGGCCCGCCGCGGACGGCCCCGACACCCGGGCGGGGGGAGGAGGACCTCATCGTCTCGCAGGCAGCGGGCCCGGCGACCACCGGGGCATCCGGAGCGACGCCGCCCGACGAGGCCGGCCTGCCCACCGGAGGCGTGGCGCGGCGGCTGGGGGTGTCGCCGACGACGGTCCGCTCGTGGGAGCGCCGCTACGGCATCGGCCCGGCGCGGCGCGAGCCGGGGCACCACCGTCGGTGGAGCGCCGAGGACATCGCCGTCCTGGAGGCCATGTGCCGGCTGACGGCCCGCGGCGTCCGCCCCGGTGAGGCGGCGCGCGCGGCGCTGGCGGGCCGGCCGCGGC
>NZ_JBSGFD010000188.1:0-15586 GCF_053603215.1 Kitasatospora sp. NPDC004240
GGGCGAGCGGCAGCTGGAGGGCCCGGACCGCCGAGCTGCTCCAGCACCCGCAGCCGGGCGGCGCCGTGGCCGCGGGCGGTGAGCAGGGCGGCGACGGCGGCCGGGGTGTCGGCGCCGGCGCTGAGCACCAGCAGCCGCCGGCCGGGGTGCAGCGCGAGGTGGAGGGTCTCCGGCGGGCGGCCGACCAGACTGACCACCTCGGTGGCCTCCAGCGGCCAGCCGAGCCGGGCGCAGGCGTACGAGACGGAGGAGGGGTGCGGCAGGACGCGCAGCCGTTCGGCGCCGACGGTCTCGGCGAGGGTGCGGCCGATGCCGTGGAACATCGGGTCGCCGCTGGCCAGGACGGCCACCCGGCGCTCCGTGTGCCGGGCGAGCAGCCCGGGGACGGCCGGGCGCAGCGGGGACGGCCAGGGGACGCGTTCGGCGGTGACCTCGTCGGCGGGCAGCAGGTCCAGCTGGCGGGGGCCGCCGATCACCGTCTCCGCCGCCCGCAGCGCCGCCCGCGCCGTCCCGGACAGACCGGGCCAGCCGTCGGCCCCGATCCCGACGACGGTGATCGGGTGAGGGTGGTCGGACACCGGGGGCTCCTCGCGGCGGGGACACGGGCAGCCCGCAGCCTACCTGGCGGTATCCGGCACGCTCCCGGGCCCCTCAGCCTTGTCCTGAGCCCGGCGGGGCGCCCCCTGGCGGTGCGTCCAGTCCCCGGAGGGGATCAGGGCCGGGCGGGCGCGCAGCCGGCCGGCGACCGCGGGGCCGGCCAGGTAGACCCAGGCCGCGACCCGTTCGCCGTCCCCGGTGGTGACGGTCAGCCGCTCGCGCACGTACTCGCCGGTGCCGTCGGCCCGGCAGTCCTCCAGCCGGTCGAGCGCGGCGAGCGCCGGGGCGTACGCGGACGGGCGCACGGTGACCAGTTCGCCGACGATCCGGTGCGCAGGGTCCGGGACGGCGTACGGGAAGCCCGGTCCGTCGTGCAGCGCGGCGCCGTCCAGCACGGCCGGCCGGACCGCGGCGCAGCGGCCGGCCAGGTGGACGGCGTGGTTGCGGCCGCCGGTGCGCAGGGTGCCGTAGACGAAGAACGGCAGGGCGTCGGGCACGGGTGGCGGACCTCCTCGGGGCACGGGCGGGGGGAGCGCCCACCGTATCGGCTGCTGATACCCACTGGCGGACGACGGCCCTGATGCGCTGTCATGGCGGTGCAATCCGTACAGCACCGTCCTAGGGGGACACCCGTGACAGCTCCCGCCTCCTCCCGACCGGCCGTCGCGGCCGGGAAGCCCGCCGACCGCCCCGCCCGGCTGGGCGGAGCGGTGTGGGCGGCGCTGCTCGTGGTGTACGTGGTGTGGGGCTCCACCTATCTGGGCATCCGGGTCGTGGTCGAGACGGTCCCGGCCTTCCTCTCCTCCGGCGCGCGCTTCGTCGCCGCCGGACTGCTGCTCGCCGCGCTGGTGGCCTGGCGCAGCGGGCCCGACGCCCTGCGGGTGGACCGTCGGCAACTGCTCTCCTCGGCGCTGGTCGGCCTGCTGCTGGTCACCGGCGGCAACGGCCTGGTGGTGCTCGGCGAGGAGAGCATCCCGTCCGGGCTGGCGGCGCTGCTGGTGGCCGCCGTCCCGCTCTGGATGGTGGTGCTGTCCGCGGTGGGCGGCGAACGGCCGCGGCCGGTGGCGCTGGCCGGGGTGCTGCTGGGCCTGGCGGGCCTCGCGGTGCTGTCCGCGCCGGCGCTCGGCGGGGCCGTCGCCCCGGTGGGGGTGATCGCGGTGCTGGCCGCCACGATGACCTGGGCGGCCGGTTCCTTCGCCGCCAAGCGGATCCCGATGCCGGGCGACGTCTTCGCCGGCAGCGCCTACCAGATGGTCGCGGGCGGGATCGGCAGCGCGCTGGTCGGCCTGGCGCGCGGTGAGCAGCACGTGCTGGACGTCGGCGCGATCTCCGGCCGCTCCTGGCTGGCCCTCGCCTACCTGGTGCTGGTCGGCTCGCTGGTCGGCTTCACCGCGTACGCCTGGCTGCTGCGCTCGGCCCCGCTGACGCTGGTCGGCACCTACGCCTACGTCAACCCGGTGGTGGCGGTGCTGCTCGGCCGGCTGGTCCTGGCCGAGCCGCTCACCCGGCCGACCCTGGTGGGCGGCGCGATCGTGGTTGTCGGCGTCTGCCTGGTGATCAGCTCGTCGTCGCGAGCGGCATCCCGTCCGGGTCCAGCTCCCCGCCCGTCGCCAGGGTCGACCGCGCGTACGTGAGGACGACGGTGCCGTTGTCGAAGCTCCGGCTGTCGACCAGGTCGAAGGCGCGCAGGGCGAACTCGGCCGAGAAGATCGGGACGCCGGAGCCGGCCACGATCGGGTTGAGCTTGACGATCAGTTCATCGATCTCCGGCAGCAGCTGCCCGGCGAGCGTGCCGCCGCCGCAGAGCCAGATGTCCAGCCCGTCCTCCTCCTTGAGCCGGCGGACCACCGCCAGGGGCTCCTCGGCGGTGACCTCCACGGCCGGATCCGGCCGCTCGGTGAGCGAGCGGGAGAAGACGATCTGCCGCAGGTGGGGGTAGGGGCTGGTCATGCCGATCGGCAGCCCCGAGTCGTAGGTGGCGCGGCCCATCAGCACGGTGTCGTAGCGCTTGTTGGACGCGCCGTCGAGGCCCATGGCGGACCGGCCCAGGGCGGGGATGGTGTCCGCGAACTCGCCGGCCATGTAGGGCAGGAAGTCGCCTGTGACGTACGGGAAGAAGAAGTCGAAGGTGCCGTCCGGGGCGGCGATGAAGCCGTCGATGGTGCCGGCGATGTAGTAGCTGAGCTTGCGCATCCATGTCCTCGGTGTCGTGGGGTGGTTCCGGTCCGTCGTCCAGACCACTCCAGTTATAGTACTCCGAACGTAGTGGTTGCCAGAGCCTTCTGAAGGAGAATCAGCGATGGCCCAGAATCCCGCCCGCCGAGCGGCGCTCATCGACGCCGCCATCGAGGTCCTCGCCGCCGAGGGCGCCCGCGGCCTCACCTTCCGCGCGGTCGACGTCCGCGCGGGCGTCCCGGCCGGCACCGCCTCGAACTACTTCGCCAACCGCGACGACCTGCTCCACCAGGTCGCCGGGCGGGTCCACCACCACCTCACCCCCGACCCGGAGGTCATCGCCGGACTGCTGCGCGCCCCGCGCGACCGGGCCCTGGTCACCGCCCTGATGCACGACCTGCTCCGGCGCATCGAGGCCCACGGCTCCGGCTACCTCGCCCTGCTGGAGCTGCGCCTGGAGTCCAGCCGCCGCCCCGGGCTGCGCACCGAGCTCACCCGCACCCTGCGCGAGCAGCTGGACGCCAACATCGCCTACCACCTCGGCGAGGGCCTCCCCGGCGACCGCGACACGGTGGTCGTCCTCTACCTCGCGATGACCGGCCTGCTGCTCGAACACCTCACGCTGCCGGGCCTCCTGGACGACCCCGCCGCGCTCGTCGACACCCTGGTCGCCCGGATCGCGCCGGCCTAGGGCTTGTCCGACGATTCGCGTCGCGCCCGGCGGGAATCGTCAGACAAGCCTTAACGGCCGTGGGCCAGGAGCACCGGGCGCAGCAGGTCCAGCACCGCCGTCCAGCCGAACGGGCCGTCGGCGATCAGCACGCCCATCGCGCGCAGCTCCGCCAGGCTGCGCGCGTACGCCGGGTGGGCCGCCTGCGCGGTGCTCAGGCAGGGCTGGACGGCGGTGGGCACGCCCTGGCCGTACGCCTCGCAGAGGATGCCCAGCGCGAGGGTGTCGGATATCCCGGCCGCCCACTTGTTGACGGTGTTGAAGGTGGCCGGCGCGACCGCGATGGCGTCCGGCGGCGGCAGCGGCCTCGGCTCGCCGGGGCGGCGCCAGGCGGAGCGGATCGGCAGGCCGGTCCGCCGCTCCAGCTCCTCCCGGTCGACGAAGCCCAGGGCGAGCGGCGTGGCCACCACGCCGACCCGCCAGCCCTCGTCCTGGGCGGCGGAGATCAGGGTGCCGACCTCCGGCGCGGCGCCGGAGGCGCAGACCACCACGTAGAGGAACGGCCGCCGCTCGGTCATGCCCTGCTCCTCGCCGTCGCTGCCCGGGGTGTCGGCGCCACGCTACCCCGGGGCCGGGCGCGAGGGACCGGGGCCTACCCCGGACCGGCCCCGGTCCCGCATGGTGAGATATCCGTCGCGGGACGCGCGGCGTTGGTACGATCCCGCTGGGCCGCGACTGGCGCGCAGGGATGGAACCGACCATCGGGAAGCGGCCCGCGTGCCGGATCACGCAGTAGTCGCCGAGCGCCTGGGCCATCCGTTCCTCCCGTCAAGGAGACCGCCATGGCCGCGCAGCCGGACGCCCCGCAGCAGCCGCACACCACCGCCACCCCCGCCGCCAACACGGCCTTCCGCAGCGCACTCGACGTGGTGCGCGAGGTCGAGCCGCGGATCGCCGCCGCCATCGGCCAGGAGATCGAGGACCAGCGGGCCTCGCTCAAGCTGATCGCCAGTGAGAACTACGCCTCCCCGGCCGTCCTGCTCGCCATGGGCAACTGGCTCAGCGACAAGTACGCCGAGGGCACGGTCGGCCGCCGCTTCTACGCCGGCTGCCGCAACGTGGACACCGTCGAGTCGCTGGCCGCCGAGCACGCCCGCGCCCTGTTCGGCGCCGACCACGCCTACGTCCAGCCGCACTCCGGCATCGACGCCAACCTCACCGCCTTCTGGGCCGTGCTCTCCCAGCGGGTCGAGAGCCCCGCCCTGGAGCGCGCCGCCGTCCGCAACGTCAACGACCTGACCGAGCGGGACTGGGCCGAACTGCGCCGCGAGCTCGGCAACCAGCGGATGCTCGGCATGTCCCTGGACACCGGAGGCCACCTGACCCACGGCTTCCGCCCCAACATCTCGGGCAAGATGTTCGAGCAGCGCAGCTACGGCACCGACCCGGCCACCGGCCTGATCGACTACGACGAACTGCGTGCCACCGCCCGCGAGTTCCGCCCGCTGATCCTGGTGGCCGGCTACTCGGCCTACCCGCGCCTGGTCAACTTCCGCCTGATGCGCGAGATCGCCGACGAGGTCGGCGCGACCCTGATGGTCGACATGGCGCACTTCGCCGGCCTGGTCGCGGGCAAGGTGCTCACCGGCGACTTCGACCCCGTCGCGCACGCCCAGATCGTCACCACCACCACCCACAAGTCGCTGCGCGGCCCGCGCGGCGGCATGGTGCTCTGCGAGTCCGCGCTCGCCGAGCACGTCGACCGCGGCTGCCCGCTGGTCCTCGGCGGCCCCCTCTCGCACGTGATGGCCGCCAAGGCGGTCGCCTTCGCCGAGGCCCGCCGCCCCGAGTTCCGGCAGTACGCGCGGCAGGTCGTCGACAACGCGGCCGCGCTCGCCGAGGGCCTGCTGCGCCGCGGCGGCACGCTGGTGACCGGCGGCACCGACAACCACCTGGTGCTCGCCGACGTCTCCGGCTACGGCCTGACCGGCCGTCAGGCCGAGGCGGCGCTGCTGGACTCGGGCATCGTCACCAACCGCAACGCCGTTCCGCAGGACCCGAACGGCGCCTGGTACACCTCGGGCGTGCGCATCGGCACCCCCGCGCTCACCACCCGGGGCCTGGGCGCCGCCGAGATGGACGAGATCGCCGGTCTGATCGACGGCGTGCTGCGGGCGACCACCCCCGTCGACGGCTCCAAGGCCAAGTACGCCCTGGACGCCACGCTGCGCGACGCCACCGCCAAGCAGGCCGCCGACCTGCTGGCGGGCTTCCCGCTCTACCCGGGCGTCGACCTCGTCTGAGGCCGGAGCCGGCCCCCGCGGACGTCCGCGGGGGCCGGGCCCCGACGTCCTCAGTACTGCAGCGACTTGTACCGCAGGAACTCCTCCAGCCCGGCCCGGCCGAGCTCCCGGCCGAGCCCGGAGCGCTTGTAACCGCCGAACGGCGCCAGCGGGTTGAAGCGCCCGCCGTTGAGGTCGACCTGCCCGGTGTCCAGGCGGCGGGCGAACGCGGCGGCCGTGGCGGTGTCGGCCGCCCAGACACCGCCCGCCAGGCCGTACGGGGTGCCGTTGGCGATCTCGGCGGCCTCGTCCTCGTCGCGGTAGGCCAGCACCGCGAGCACCGGGCCGAAGACCTCCTCCTGGGCGACCGCCATGTCCGGGGTGACGTCGGCCAGGACGGTCGGCCGGACGTAGAAGCCGGTGTCGATGCCCTCCGGCGGCTCCGCGCCGCCGACGACCAGCCGGGCGCCCCGGGCCAGCGCGCCGGTGATGTGGGCGCGCACCCGCTCCCGCTGGGCGGCGTTGACCAGCGGCCCGATCCGGGTGTGCGGGTCGGCCGGGTCGCCGGGCAGGTACTTGGCGGCGGCCTTGGTGGCGAGCGCCACCGCCTCCTCGTAGCGGTCGGCGGGGACCAGCAGCCGGGTCCAGGCGCTGCACGTCTGGCCGGAGTTGGCGAACACGTTGGCCACGTTGGCGTTCACCGCGCGGGCCAGGTCGGCGCCGGGCAGCACCACGTTGGCGGACTTGCCGCCGAGCTCCAGGGTGACCCGCTTGACGTCGCGCCCGGCCCGCTCGGCGATCGCCCGCCCGACCTCGGTGGAGCCGGTGAACGAGACCACGTCCACGTCCGGGTGCCCGGCGAGGGCCGCCCCGGCGACCGGACCGGTGCCGGTCACCAGGTTGAACACCCCGGGCGGGAAGCCCGCCGCGTCCACCAGGCCGGCGAACAGCCGCGCCACCAGCGGGGTGTCCTCGGCCGGCTTCAGCACCACCGGGCAGCCCGCCGCGAGCGCGGGGACGACCTTGGCGACGATCTGGTGCAGCGGGTAGTTCCACGGGGTGATCGCCGCGACCACGCCGGCCGGTTCGGCGAGGACCAGCGAGTTGCCGATCCGCTCCTCGAAGTCGTACTCCGCGAGGATCGACAGGTACGAGCCGGCCACGGTGAGCGGGAGCCCGGCGTGCACGGCGGTGGCGAAGCCGATCGGCGCGCCCAGCTCGGCGACCACGGTCTCGGCTATCGCGTCCTGGTGGGCGGCCAGGCCGTCGCGCAGCCGGGTGAGCGCGGCGAGCCGCTCCTCGCGGGCGGTGGCCGCCCAGCCCCGGGCGGCCCGGCGGGCGGCGGCCACGGCGGCGTCCACATCGGCGGGGCCGCCGGCCGGGACGTACGCGATGACCCGTTCGGTGGCAGGGTCGAGCACCGGGATCGACCCGCCGGCGGGGGAGTCCAGGGACGGACGCCAGCCGCCGTCGACGTACTGGTCGGTGTGGTCCGGGATCTCCGGGTGCTCCGCGGGCTGTTGCACCGGGCGGGTCCTCTCGTCTTTTCGGCCGCTTGATCGACACCGCCAGTCAAGGCGGCGGGGCGGGCCGGGCGCAAGGGTCGCCGGCGAACCGACGGCCGAACGCGGCACCACGGATCCACGACGTGACGGTGACGGCCCGGTGCGCGCGGTGACGGCCGGCGGTGCCGATCCGGCTCTCCGGTGGGCGAGTTGGCGCACCGGGTGGCAGGGTGTGAGTCGTCGTCAGGTCAACTTCCGGGTGGGGTAAGGTCGTTCCGGCGTCGATTTCCGACAGCTGGTGACAAAACCGTCCAACGGGGCGGCAGGACGGACCAAGCGTCGGTTTCCGGGACCTTCCCGCGGTCCGCGCCCCGGGTGCCGGGCCCAAGCCTCCTCCCCGTACGAACGACCTCCGGGCGTGCCGTCCGGCAAGGAAATGACGGTCCACGAAACTCTTCTGCCGTAAACCTCCTCACAAACGATCGCGGAGGGGTAGATTGCAGCGAACTCGACCGCACGGGATTACTGTTGCCGGAGGGGTCCAGGCAGCGCGGCCGGGAGTGCGGCCGACCGGCGTACCGCCGGCCGGCGAGACCGACGGACACCGGCCGTGCCGGGCCTCCGACGGCTCCGTGCGGCGGAGCCGGCGGGTTCGCCCGTCGCGGACCGTGTCAAAGATCGTTCCCATAGGTCATCCGCACCTCCTAAGGAGCCACCCCGTGACCGACGCCGTGACCGATACCGAGCGCGCCGAACAGCCGCGGCTTCCCGAGCCGGGTGTGCTCGACGACGTACCGGGCTGGTTCTGGGACCACGACCGGCACCTCTTCGACTGGTTCCTGAGCCGTCAGGAGAAGGCCGGGGTGACCGGCGACCTGCTGGAGATGGGCGCCTACCTGGGCCGCAGCGCCATAGTCATAGGCGAGCACCTCCAGGCGGGCGAGACCTTCACCGTCTGTGACCTGTTCGACTCGGACGCGCCGGACGACGAGAACGCGGCCGAGATGGTCATGTCGTACCGCAAGACCCTCACCCGCTCCGCCTTCGAGGCCAACTACCTGGCCTTCCAGGACGGCCTGCCGGAGATCATCCAGGCGCCCACCTCGACCCTGGCCGGCGGCCGGATCCCGGCCGGAGCCTTCCGCTTCATCCACATCGACGCCTCCCACCTGTACGAGCACGTGGTCGGCGACCTCCAGGTGGCCCGGGTGGCGCTGGAGACGCAGGGTGTGGTGGTCCTGGACGACTACCGCTCCGCGCACACCCCCGGCGTGGCCGCCGCCACCTGGGAGGCGGTGTTCAACCACGGCCTGAAGCCCATCGTCCTCAGCGAGTGCAAGTTCTACGGCACCTGGGGCGACCCGGAGCCGGCCCAGCGCGACCTGCTGAACCGGATCGGCCTCGCCAAGGGCTGCGAGCTCAGCACCGAGACCCTCAACGGCCAGCAGGTGCTGCGGATCAGCGGCACCTCGGAGGGCATCGAGCCCTTCCGCGGCTCCCGCCACCACTCCCGGCAGCAGGCCGAGCGGGCCCGGGACGAGGCCCGGCAGGCCGCGGTCGAGTCCCGGCGCGCCGAGGCGGAGGCCGCCCTGGACCTGGCCGACCGCCGGGCCCGGGCCGCCGAGCGCCGCCGTCCGACCAACGTGGCCAAGCGGGTCGCCGGCGACCTGCTGCCGCCGGTGGTCACCTCGGCGATCCGCCGCGCCCGCAAGGGCTGACGCCCCCGTACGCCACGGACCGCACTCGACGGACCGCATTCGACGGACCGGCCCGGCCAGGGGAAGCCCCCGACCGGGCCGGTCCGCGTGCCCGTCGGTCCGTGTGCCCGTCGGTCCGTCCGGGCGGCGGACTACGCCGTCCGGACGACGGATTGCGCTGTCCAGGTGGTCGTCACGACATCCGTACGGCGGTCAGGACGTCCGGGTGGTGATGGAGGCCCGCCGCGGGTCCGCGCCCAGGTAGCCGTGCGGGGAGAAGGCCGCCGCCGCGAACGCCGCCTCCGGCTGCGCCGCCGGCTCGGGCGCGTCCTCCCGGCAGGCGGTCTGCGGAGCGGCGTCGTTCTGCCCGAAGCCCCAGGCCACGGCCGTGAGCTTGATGGTGATGAAGTCGGCGATCTGCGCGCCGAAGCGGATCGGCCGCCCGTTGACGGTGATGTCCCCGACCGTGAAGCCGGCGCCCTCGGGCACCTCGTACACCGCCCGGACCGGGTGGTCCGCGTCGCCGCGCTCGTAGCGCCAGTAGCCGTGCGGGTCGGAGCCGTCCGGGGTCTCCCAGCCGTCCGTGGCGAGGCCGTCGAAGTAGAGGCCGACCGGGTCGGCGAGCGAGAGCGAGGCCTTGGCCCGCGCCACCTCGTTGACCGCGCCGCCGATGTGCGGGTCGCTGTTGCGCTCCGGCGCCCCGTACTGGCCGCAGGCGATGAGCTCCTGCTCGCTGGTCAGCGGCCGGCCGCCGATCACCCGTTGGATGGAGGCCGCGGCGGCCAGCTCGATCTCCGCGCCGAGGGTGTTGGCGGGCTGGATCAGGTGCATCGCGCCGAGCTTGGTGGAGTTGTTCCAGATGTTCTGCCGCACGTAGCGCCCGTGGCTGAACAGGTGCTCCGGGCGGACGTCCGGGCTGATGAACTTGCGGTACAGCTGCACCACGGTGTCCGGCGAGGTCTGCGCGAGGACGTCCCAGTACTCCGGGCCCTCGCACGTGAAGTCGACCCGGGTGATCTTCCCCTGGTCGTCGCGGGTGATGCTCCACTCGCAGTACTCGTCCTGGACCAGGCGGCTGGCGTCGGCCCTGGTCCAGCGCTGGACGTCACCCGCGGACATCACCTTGACCTGCCGGGGGAACGCCGTCCAGGTGACGGTCGCCGTGGTGACGTCCGCGGCGGTGTCCACGGTGGTCAGGTTGAAGAACTGCGGGCGCGGGCTGTCGTTGCGCACCCGGGCCGGGTCGGGCCCCTTGGCGGCCTCGTCGACGCTGTCGGAGATGAAGATGTGCCAGGCCTTGCGGCCGTCCTCGCTGAGGTCGGTGAGGTTGCCGGGCGGCGAGTAGGCGTTGAGCTCGGTCACGTCGGGGTGCTCCTTCGGCTCGTACTGCTACTTCGAGGGGGTGTGGCTACGCCTGCGCGACGACGGTGCCGTCCTCGCGCATCAGGCGCGGCGGGTCGGTGGCGGGGATGTCGGTGACCGGCAGGGTCAGCTCGAACTCGTTGAGCCGCAGCGCGCGGTAGCTCCGGCGGCGGGACTCGGCGAGGCGGACGTAGTCGAAGAAGCCCTCCTCGGTGGCGATCAGCTCGGTCACCCGCCGCAGGTAGGCGTCCAGTCGTTCGCCGAAGACCGTCACCCGCTCGGCCTCCGGCAGCGCCCAGCCGGCGGCGAACCGCCCCTCCGGGCTGTCGGCGGGCAGCTTCGCCGCCGCCTCGACGATCGCCGCCGCGGTGCGCTCGCCCAGCTCGCCGGACGGCACCGGGCCGGCCGGCGCGTACGCCATCAGCGCGGCCCGGTCGTCGCTGAACACCGGATTGGGGAAGTCCACCATCAGCGCGCAGGCGGCGAACCGCTCGGAGACCAGCCCGCGCGCCAGCAGGTGGCGGACCACGTCGTTGTCCTCCAGGGCCGGCTCCGGAAAGGGGAAGGCGAAGAAGGAGTCGCCCGGCCGGGAGAACCCGCTCGCCCGCTCGGCCAGCCGGAACCCGAACTCCTTCAGCGCACGCCGGTACAGCTCCGCGGGCGCCTGCGGCAGCGCCACGGTGACCGGCAGCCCGAGGACGTCCAGCAGCACGTCCGCGTTCAGCCAGAAGCTGACCGGCAGGGTCAGCGGCGGGCCGCCCGGCCGGACCTGGGCGCTCTCCACGGCGGAGGAGGCGAGGTTCACCGTGGTGCTGGTGAACACGTGCCGCAGCAGGCGGTCCGGGTGCTCCACGGCGCCGCCCTCCGACACCTTCCGCACCCGGGCCGCCGTCCAGCGGCTGACCAGCGCCCGGACGGTCAGCTCCAGCGTCTCGGCGCCGATCGCCGCCCGGTACAGCGGGTCCCGGCGCAGCGGATCGTCCGGGGCGAGCAGGATGTCGGCGGCCATCGACCGCCAGTTGAGCCAGGGGGCCTTGAGCTCCTTCATCACCACGCTGCCGTTGACGTGGCTGTCGAAGCAGCCCTTGCCGCGCGAGGGCTCCTCCAGCGCGGACCAGGAGTCGCCGGCCCAGATCCACGCCGGGCCGATCCGCAGGTAGTAGTTGAACAGCCCGGCGGCCTGGTCCCAGGCCGCGACCTGGAGGAAGGTCTGCGCCGGGTCGCCGCCGGCCCCCGTGGAGACCAGCAGGTCCACGGCGGAGCCCCGGGTCTTGCAGGCGATCGCGAACCGCAGGTCGCGGCGCAGCTCCGGCGCCTCGGCCGGGTCGATCCGCCCGGCCTCGCCCACCAGGTACACCTGCGGCGCGGGCAGGCCGGGCGGCAGCCCGTCCAGCAGCTCCGTCACGGTCACCGGGAACCGTCCCTGGCGCAGGAACAGCGTCGCCATCGGGTCGCCAAACCCGGCCGCCTGCTCCTCGGGGACGGGCAGTACCTCCCGGTCCACCCCGGCGACCTTGCGGTAGAGACCGGCCGGCAGCTCGCCGATGCCGGCGCCGCACGGCTCGTCGTCCGCCTCCCCGGGCGGGTACCCGGCCGCCTCCCCGGCGGGCCCGGGGGCCTCGGGGCCCGCCGCGAGACCCGCCGGCGTGACCTGGGGGGAGCGCATCCACGCGGTCGCCCGCCGCCAGGGGCGGGTCGGTTCCTCGGACATCGGCGTCCTCTCCCGGCCCGACCGCACGCACGGGCCGTCTCCCGCAGCAGCATGGCAGAGGCCCCGGCCGTGGCCCGCGTCAACACGCCAGTGACAGCCAGACTTTGATGGAACGTCAGAAACGATTCAGCAGCCCGCGGCAAGGCCTCCACGGGGGCGCGACGCGCGGCTCGGTGCGTTCGGGGAAACGAAAAAGCGGGCCGGGATTTCTCCCGACCCGCAATTCCACTGTGTCCGAGGGGGGACTTGAACCCCCACGCCCGATAAAGGGCACTAGCACCTCAAGCTAGCGCGTCTGCCATTCCGCCACCCGGACGGGGTGTCGTCATCGCGGCCCTCGGCCGCGCTGACAGATGTAACTGTAGCAAAGATCGGCTTGCGGTCCCAAAACGGTTCCGCACGGGGGTTCGGGTGAAGGCCGGGCGGCGCCCGGGTGGCCGGGTGAGGTGACGGGGGTGTTGCGGGGTGGCGGCGGGGGCCGCGGGGGGTGGATCCGCTCCCGGGGCTGGGGGAGGATGGACGGACGTGCTCGCACGGCCTGGGTGCAGGTCCCGGGGGTGGCGCACCGGTGCGCCGGGTGCGGGTCCAGAGACGAGGAGTGACCGTGAGCGAGCGGAGCGGGTCGGCGGCGTCCGGCCAGGCGTCGGGCCCGAAGGTGACGGCTGAGTCGGAGGTCGCGGAGATCTGCCGCGATCTGATCCGGATCGACACCAGCAACTACGGTGACGGCTCCGGCCCGGGGGAGCGCAAGGCGGCCGAGTACGTGGCCGAGCAGCTCGCGGAGTTCGGCCTGGAGCCGCAGATCTTCGAGTCGGCCAAGGGCCGCGCCTCCACCGTCGTCCGGATCGAGGGTGAGGACCGCTCGCGGCCGGGCCTGCTGATCCACGGCCACACCGACGTGGTGCCCGCCAACGCCGCGGACTGGACCTACGACCCGTTCTCCGGGGAGATCGCGGACGGCTGCGTCTGGGGCCGCGGCGCGGTCGACATGAAGGACATGGACGCGATGACGCTGGCGGTCGTCCGCGACCGGCTGCGCACCGGCCGCAAGCCCCCGCGCGACCTGGTGCTCGCCTTCGTCGCCGACGAGGAGGCCGGCGGCACCTACGGTGCCCGCTACCTGGTGGACAAGCACCCGGACCTCTTCGAGGGCGTCACCGAGGGCATCGGCGAGGTCGGCGGCTTCTCCTTCACGGTCAACGACCAGGTGCGCCTCTACCTGGTGGAGACGGCCGAGAAGGGCATGCACTGGATGCGGCTCACGGTCGAGGGCCGGGCCGGGCACGGCTCGATGGAGAACGACGACAACGCGATCACCGAGCTGTGCGAGGCGGTCGCCCGGCTGGGCCGGCACACGTTCCCGCTGCGGATCACCAAGACCGTGCGGGCCTTCCTGGACGAGCTGTCGGACGCGCTCGGCGTGCCGCTCGACCCGGAGGACATGGACGAGACACTGCGGGTGCTCGGCGGCATCGCCAAGATGATCGGCACCACGCTGCGCAACACCGCCCAGCCGACCATGCTCGGCGCCGGCTACAAGGTCAACGTCATCCCCGGCCAGGCCACCGCGCACGTGGACGGGCGCTTCCTGCCCGGCTACGAGGAGGAGTTCCTCGCCGAGCTGGACAGCGTGCTCGGCCCCCGGGTGAAGCGGGAGAGCCTGCACGCGGACCGGGCGATCGAGACCAGCTTCGACGGGGCCCTGGTCGAGGCGATGCAGTCCGCGCTGCGGGCCGAGGACCCGATCGCCCGCGCGGTGCCGTACTGCCTCTCCGGCGGGACGGACGCCAAGTCCTTCCAGGACCTCGGCATCCGCTGCTTCGGCTTCGCGCCGCTGCAGCTGCCGCCGGAGCTGGACTTCGCCGGGATGTTCCACGGCGTGGACGAGCGGGTCCCGGTGGACGGACTGAAGTTCGGGGTCCGGGTGCTCGACCGCTTCCTCGACGCCTGCTGAACCGGCGGCCCGCCCGGTGCCCGACGGGTGCCGGGCACCGTGTCGCGCGTACCGGCCGACGGCCCGTCCCGGCTCCCGGGGCGGGCCGTCCGCATTGTCGGAGCTAATGATTTGGGACGGCCTCCGGGAGATCCAGAGAAACGATTCCTCCCGGAAATGAGCGTCGATTACCTGTACGAGACTTCACCGTTGCGGGTGAATGGGAATCCCCGTCCGTACCCCGTTCGCCACGCCCTCGTTCATTCCTGTGCAGCCCGCCGAACGGGTTGCGTTGTCCGTACAGGAGGAATGATGCAGTTCAAGAAGATCGCCGCCGTCACCGCCGCCACCAGCGGGCTGCTGCTCGCCGCCGCCGGTGCCGCCGCCGCCCACGGGCAGGCCCAGGGCGTGGCCGCCGGCTCGCCGGGCGTGCTCTCGGGCAACCAGATCCAGATTCCGGTGCACATCCCGGTCAACCTGTGCGGCAACACCATCAGCGTGATCGGCGCCCTGAACCCGGCGTTCGGCAACGGCTGCGCCAACGTCTGATCCCTCCGGGCCTCCGAGCCCCGGTGGACCGCCGACCGGCCGGTCCGCCCCACCCCCACCGACGTGCCCCCGGGCGGCGGACGCGCCTCCCGGGGGCACGCGTGTGCCCGTCCGTCCCGTCCGCCTCGTCCACCTTTCGAGGCGTCATCGCTCGATCGGGTGAAGCGGGCACGTTCGGCTCAACCTCCCCGGTGGTGGGTCGTTGTCCCCGGTGCAGTCGCAGGCCTCGTCGATTGTTTGGAAAATCCGACTTTCAGCAGGTCGTTACGTCATCTCGATACGTCAGGGGAAAGTATGAGGAATGTAGCCAAGAAGGGGATCCTCACGGCCGTGGCCACCGGCAGCGTGCTGGCCTCGACCGCCGGCTACGCGTACGCGGGCGCCGAGGCCCAGGGGGTCGCGGCCGGTTCGCCGGGCGTCGCCTCCGGGAACTCGGTGCAGGTCCCGGTCGAGGTGCCGCTCAACGCCTGCGGCAACACCGTCGACGTGATCGGCCTGCTGAACCCCGCGTTCGGCAACAACTGTGCCAACCGCTCGCACGGCGTCCCGGGCCCGGGCGGCGCCGGCCACTCCGCGGGCGGCTCCTCGGCCTCGGGCCAGGCGGCCGGTTCGCCCGGCGTGGCGTCGGGCAACAGCGTCCAGGCGCCGGTGCACGTCCCGCTCAACGCCTGCGGCAACTCGCTGGACGTGGTCGGCGTCGCCAACCCGGCGTTCGGCAACAACTGCGGGAACACGGCCACCCCGCCGCCGGCCCCGAAGCCCAAGCCGAAGCCGAAGCCCACCGAGGACTGCCCCGAGGAGCAGCCGCCGCCGGTCACCACCCCGGGCACCGGCCCCGGCCGCAACGGCGGCCCGTCCGAGACCCCGGCCAGGCCGGTCACCCAGACGGCCCCGGCCGTCACCCCGCAGGCCGTCCCCGCGGCGGTGCACACCGCCACCCCGGCCGCCTCCGACGGCCAGCTGGCCTCCACCGGGGCCGGCGGGGTCGAACTGCTCGGCGCGGCCGGGCTCGCCCTGCTGCTCGGCGGCGGCGTGCTCTACCGCCGCGCCCAGGCGAGGTACTCGTCGTAGGTCATCACGCCGTCGCCGTTGGAGTCCATCGCGG
>NZ_JBSGFD010000189.1:0-15504 GCF_053603215.1 Kitasatospora sp. NPDC004240
CCGGGGTGGTGCGGCGGCCCGCTTCGCCGTGGAGGGGCGCGGAGGTACAGTCGCGGCTGGCAGCGGAGCGATCGGGCGAGTGCGAGGGCGTGCCGGATGAGGCGTTTCACCATCAGTGACATCGCGGCCCGGGCCGGGGTGTCGAAGGTGGCGGTCTCGTACGCGCTGAACGACCGGCCCGGCGTCTCCGACGAGACCCGGGCCACCATCAAGGCCATCGCCGCGGAACTGGGCTGGCAGCCGAGCCGGGCGGCCCGCTCGCTGACGTCCGCCCGCGCCGGCGCGATCGGGCTGGTGGTGTGCCGGCCCAGCGACACGCTCGGGCACGAGCCGTTCTTCATGGAGCTGATCAGCGGCATCGAATCGGTGCTGACCGGCCCCTCGGTCGGGCTGATGCTGCACGTGGCGGGCTCGCACCAGGAGGAGAGCGAGGTGCACCGGCGTTGGTGGGGCGAACGGCGCGTCGACGGCGTCCTGCTGCTCGACACCCTGGTGTCCGATCCCCGGGTGCCCGTTCTGGAGGAACTGGGAATGCCGGCGGTGATCCTCGGGCCGCCACAGGCGTCGGCCGTCCTGCCCACGGTCTGGTCGGACGACGCGGCCAGCGCCGAGGAGGCGGTGCGCTACCTGGCGGCGCTCGGTCACCGGCGGATCGGGCGGGTGGCGGGGCACGCCGCGTTCGCCCACACCGCGATCCGGGACGAGGCGACCGTCCGGGCCTGCTCCGAGGCGGGGCTGCCGGAACCGGCCGTGCTGCACACCGACTACACCGCGGACGAGGGCGCACGTGCCACGCGTCGGCTGCTGCTCTCACAACGGCGCCCGACCGCGATCGTCTACGACAACGACCTGATGGCGGTGGCCGGCCTCGCGGCGGCCCAGGAGCTGACCCTGAGCGTGCCGCGCGACCTGTCGATCGTCGCCTGGGACGACTCGGCGCTCACCCGGGTGGTCCGGCCCGCCCTCACCGCGCTCTCCCGCGACATCCGGGCCTACGGCGCCCGCGCGGCGCAGACCCTGCTGGACTCGGTCGCCGACGGGAGCGGCACCGGCAGCCTCATGGACGCCGCCCGGCTGGTGCCCCGCTCCAGCACCTGCCCCGCCCCCCTGGGCGAGGCACCCCACTGAGCGAAGCACCCCCCGCGCCGCGGCGCGGGGGGTGCCCCGTGGAGAGGTGCGCCGGCCCGGCGGCGTCCTCGACGACTACGGCTACACGCCGCCCGCCCCGCTCACGCCGGTTCCACGCAGTACAGCGCCGCACGCACGGCCTCGGCGGTGACCGGTCCGGCCCCGGTGACCCGGATCCCGGCCCGCTCGCCGGGGAGCAGGGTCAGCCGGCCGCTGTCGCTGACGGCGCCGGGCGCGAGCCGGTCCGCCTGGAGCAGCAGGTCACGGACGAAGGTGCGGGCGGTGACCACGATCTCGGCCTCCCCGTCCGCGCCGGCCACCGGCTCCACGGCCACGTCGAAGTCCGGCACCGGATAGTCGAAGGCCCGATCGGGCACCGGGAGGTGCACGGCGCGCAGGCCGTCGGCGTCCGCGACCAGGAACTCCTTGGCCGAGCCGTCCTCCGGCGCGAGCCCGTTCGACACGGGCAGCCGGAGCACGGACCGGGCCTCGACCTCGACCGGCACCTCGGTCTCGGCCGCCACCGTCCCGTCCGAGGCGCAGCGGCGCAGCAGGAGCGTGGCCGACCAGGGCCGCGCGGACTGGTTGACCAGGGCCACCACGGGGGTCCCGCCGTCCGTGCCGGGCAGCAGGACGAGCAGGCGGTCGGCGTAGAGGCGGCGCAGCTCGTGGTAGAGCGGCTTGAGCCGGCCGTCGCCGTCGATGGCGGCCCAGGAGGAGACCGGCCAGCAGTCGTTGAGCTGCCAGACGACGGTGCCGGCGCACTGCGGCCAGTGGGAGCGCCAGTGCTCGATGCCGGCGGCGATGGCACGGGCCTGGACCAGCTGGGTCAGGTAGTGCCAGCGGTCGAAGTCCTCGGGCAGGACGAAGTGGCGCTCGACGCCGCGGTCGAGCTTGCCGTTGCCGTCCTCGGCCTTCTGGTGGTGGAGCATGCCGGGCGAGTCGGGGGCGAGCCGCTCCCCGGGGAGGGCGCGGTGGAGGGTGGCGAGGGCGGGCGGCGCCTGCCAGCCGAACTCGGCGACGAAGCGGGGCACGTTCGCGCGGTACTCGGCGTAGTCCTGGCGGTTCCAGACCTCCCAGGAGTGGTGGGTGCCGTGGTCGGGGTCGTTGGGGTGGTGGTCCCAGGAGCCGGACCAGGGGCTGCCCGCGCTGTAGGGCCGGGTGGGGTCGAGTTCGGCGACGATGCGGGGCAGCAGGCCGAGGTAGTAGCCCTCACCCCAGGAGTCTCCGGCGAGCTCGGGCTCCCAGCCCCAGTCGCGGAAGCCCCAGAGGTTCTCGTTGTTGCCGTTCCACAGGACGAGCGAGGGGTGCGGCATCAGGCGGACGACGTTCTCGCGGGCCTCGGCCTCGATCTCCCCACGCAGCGGCTGCTCCTCGGGATAGGCGGCGCAGGCGAACAGGAAGTCCTGCCAGACCATCAGGCCGAGTTCGTCGCAGACGTCGTAGAAGGCCTCGTTCTCGTAGATCCCGCCGCCCCAGACGCGGATGAGGTCGATGTTGGCCTCGGCGGCGAGGGTGAGGCGCTCGCGGTAGCGCTCGGGCGTGACCCTGGTGATCAGGGTGTCGTCCGGGATCCAGTTGACGCCGCGCACGAACAGCCGCTCGCCGTTGACGACGAGCGTGAAGCCGGTGCCGTGCTCGTCGGGGGCGCGGTCCAGCTCGACGGTGCGGAAGCCGATCCGCCGGTGCCAGGTGTCGAGCGCGACGCCCTGCTCGGCGTCGGCCAGGGTGACGTCGAGGTCGTACAGCGGCTGCTCGCCGTATCCGCGGGGCCACCACAGGTCCGGGTCGGACACCTCGACGGTGAGGACGGCGTGGTCGCCCTCGACGGCGGCCGTGGCCTCGGCGCCGGCGACGGTGGCGCGCAGGGTCAGCGGGCGGCCGGCGCCCCGGGCGGTGCGCTCGACGGTGACGTGCAGTTCGACGCGACCGGTGCCGTCCTGGACGGTGGCCAGCGGGCGGACCTGGGCGAGGCGGGCGGTGGACCAGTGCTCCAGCCGGGCGGGCCGCCAGATGCCGGCGGTGGGCAGGGTCGGGCCCCAGTCCCAGCCGAAGCCGCTGGCCATCTTGCGGATGTACTGGAAGGGCTCCGGGTAGACGTTGGGGCGCTCGCCGACCAGGGCGCGGACCTCGGCGGCCTCCTGGTAGGCGCTGGTGAAGTGGACGGTCAGCTCGCCCGCGAGCCCGGTGACGTCGAAGCGGTACGAGCGGTGCATGTTGCGGGTCCGGCCGAGCTCGGTGGCGCCCAGGGTGATCCGGGCGGCGGTGTCCAGGCCGTCGAAGACCAGGTCGGTGCGCTCGTGCGGGCCGCCGTGCGCGGTGAGGTGCGTGCGGTACGTCCAGTCGCGGCGCCCGATCCAGGCGAGGTCGTTCTCGTTGGTGCCGAGGAACGGGTCCGGGACGAGCCCGGCCTCCAGCAGGTCGGTGTGGACGCAACCCGGCACCCGGGCGGGCAGCTTCTCCCCCTCGTGGTGCAGGGTCCAGCCCCGGTCGAGCTGGGTGACGTCCTTCATGGTGCGGCTCCAATCGCTGTGACCGAGCCCATCAAGTGTGGGCGCCAGTAACGTAACCCGCCCGGGAGAGTCTGTCCATAAAGCGGTTAGGTAGTGGAGTCTTAGACTCATGGACCGGCTTCACACTGCTTCTACCTGCAGATTCCCATCCACCACCATCGACAGACGTAACGATCTGGCATCACAGAGGAAACTTGTGATTTACCGGTTCACCTCCTTGCTGGCATAGTTCCCGCAACCCGCGCATCCGCCGGGCCCGACCCGGAAGGAGCAGACCCAATGCGCAGCAGGTCCCTCATCGGAGTGGTTGCCGTGGTGGTGGTGCTGGCCGCGACCGGATGCGGCGGAGCCGAGGACAAGGAGGTCGACCACGCGTACTCGCCGACCGACCCCGCCGTCGTGACCGGTGAGATCACCGTCCTGACCGACCGCACCGACCTGGTCCGCGACGGAGTGCTCGACGGCTATGCCGCGGAGTTCACCAGGGCGTACCCGAAGGCACGGGTCCGTTTCGAGGGCATCACCGACTACGAGGGCGAGGTCGGCCGCCGGCTGGGCACGGGCGAGTACGCCGACGTCCTGATGATCCCCGCCTCCGTGCCCAAGAACGACTTCCCGAAGTACTTCGCCTCCCTGGGCCGCGCCGCCGACCTCTCCTCCCGCTACCGGTTCACCGACCGCACCGAGGTCGCCGGGCAGGTCTACGGCCTCGCCGAATCCGGTTCGGCCACGGGCTTCGTCTACAACCGGACGGTCTGGGCGAAGGCCGGGGTCACCGACTGGCCCGCCAACCCCGCGCAGTTCCTCGCCGACCTCCAGCTGATCCGGTCCTCCGGCCGCTCCACGCCGTACTACACCAACTACCGCGACGCCTGGCCGCTCACCGGCTGGTCGAACAACATCGGCTCGGCGGGCTGCGACCCCCAGGCCTTCGCCAGGCTGAGCGTTCTCGACGCCCCGTGGGCGGCGGGCGGCGAACTGCGTGTCATCGACACCCTGCTGTACGACATCGTCAAGCGCGGTCTGGCCGAGAACGACCCGACCACCACGAACTGGGAACAGTCGAAGGTCCAGCTGGCCAAGGGCGAGATCGCCACCATGCAGCTCGGCTCGTGGGCCCTGACCCAGATCCGGGAGTCCGCCCGGAAGGCCGGCACCGACCCCGCGTCCATCGGCTTCCTGCCCTTCCCGGTGCAGAAGAACGGCGCGTTCTGCTCCGTCGTGGTCTCCGGGTACCAGCAGGCCGTCAGCGTGCACTCCTCCCACAAGGACGTCGCCCGGGCCTGGATCGACTGGTTCACCGAGAAGTCCGGCCACAGCGCCCGGGAGGGCGCGGTCTCCACGCTCACGGCGGCCCCACTGCCCGAGGTCCTCAAGCCGTTCGCGGACCGCGGCGTCAAGCTCGTCGAACGCTCCGAGGCCGACACCGCCCACGTCAACGCCACCGACACCCTCGCGGGCATCGGACTCGGCCGGCCGGACTACCGCAAAAAGCTGATCGACATCGCCCGCGGCGCCCAGCCGGGCAACACCGCCGACTTCTTCGCCGACCTCAACCGCCGCTGGAGCGCCGCCGCGCTCCGGGCCACCTCCTGACCCTCCGGTCCCCACAGTCCCCCGCCGACCCCCGTCACCGGAGCCACCATGGCCACGCCCCACGGCACGCTCAGCCACCGCTATCAGGGTGAACACCCCGTACGGACCCTGCTCTTCCTCCTCCGCCCCGACCGGGCCCGCACCGTCGGCGCCGTCCTGGTCTTCCTCGCCAAGCACTCCCCCGTCTGGCTGCTCCCCCTGATCACCGCGGACATCCTGGACGTCGTGGTCGCCCACCGCGACCTGTCCCGGCTCTGGTGGAACGCCGCCGCCCTGCTGCTCGTCCTCCTGCTCAACCTGCCGCTCCACCTGCTGTACGTGCAGTGGATGCACGGGTCCGTCCGGCGGATGGGCACCCGGCTGCGCAGCGCGCTCTGCCACCGGATGCAGCAGCTCTCCATCGGCTACCACGCCCGGATCAGCGCCGGCGCCCTGCAGAGCAAGGTCATCCGGGACGTCGACAGCATCGAGAACGCGGTCCAGCAGACCGCCGACTTCGGCCTGGCCGCCCTCGCCACCCTGCTGGGCGCCCTGGTCGTCATCGCGATCCGGACCCCGCTGTTCCTGCCGATCTTCCTCGTCCTCGTCCCGGCCGCCGCGCTCCTGGTGACCCGGCTGCGGTCGCGGCTGCGCAGCCACAACGAGTCCTTCCGCCGGGAGGTCGAGCAGCTCGCCGGCCGGGTGAGCGAGATGACGACACTCATCCCGGTGACCCGGGCCCACGGCCTGGAGGCCACCGCGCTGCGCCGGATGGACCGCACCCTGGACCGCGTGCTGCACGCGGGGCTGCGCCTCGACCTGCTCAACGGCCGCTTCGGCGCACTGTCGTGGATCCTGCTGAACGCCATCGGGGTCGGCTGCCTCACCGGCGCCGCCCTCGCCGCCTACCACGGCGTCCTGGGCGTCAGCGCCGGCACCGTGGTGATGCTCAGCGCCTACTTCTCCGTCCTCACCGGGTCGGTGACCGGGCTGCTGGCCCTCGCCCCGCACCTCGGGCGGGGCCTGGCCGCGATCCGCTCGGTCGGCGAGGTGCTCCAGGCCCCCGATCTGGAGGAGAACGCCGGCAAGGCGGAGGTCGCCGCGGTGCGCGGACGGATCGAGTTCCGCGGGGTCACGCACCGCTACCCCGGCGCGGACCGCCCCTCGGTGGACCGGCTCGACCTGACCGTCGCGGCGGGGGAGACGATCGCGCTGGTCGGCGGCTCGGGCGCGGGCAAGTCCACGGTGCTGAACCTGGTGATCGGTTTCCTGCGGCCGACCGAGGGCCGCATCCTCCTCGACGGCACGGACATGGAGACCCTCGACCTGCGCAGCTACCGCCGGTTCCTGTCGGTCGTGCCGCAGGAACCCGTCCTCTTCGACGGCACCGTCCGGGAGAACGTCCGCTACGGGCTGCCCGACGTGCCGGAGGAGGTGCTGCGGACGGCGCTGCGGGACGCCAACGCGCTGGAGTTCGTCGAACGGCTGCCGCAGGGGCTCGACACCCTCCTCGGCGAGCACGGCGTACGGCTCTCCGGGGGCCAGAAGCAGCGCCTGGCCATCGCGCGGGCGTTGGTCCGCGACCCCCGGGTCCTGGTCCTGGACGAGGCCACCTCGGCGCTGGACCCGCGGTCGGAGGCGCTGGTGCAGCAGGCGATGGCCCGGTTGGTGAGCGGGCGCACGGTGTTCGTCGTGGCGCACCGGCTGTCCACGGTCCGGGGCGCGAACCGGATCGCCCTCCTGCGGGACGGCCGTCTCGCCGAGATCGGCAGCCACGAGGAGCTGATGGAGAGCGGCGGCGACTACCGCGAACTGCACACCGCCGCCCGCGCATAGAGCACGCCGGGCCGGCCGGAACACCGGCCGGCCCGGCGGACCGCCGGTGGGGCGGCACTCGGCGGAGTGCCGCCCCACCGTTCTCCCTCGGGCCTGTCCGGCCCTGCGGGGAATCCGCTCAGATCGCCGGCACCTGCACCCAGAACCGGGTGTCGTTGCCGAGGTTGGCGGAGTTCGCGTCGAGCTGGGCCTTGATCCAGTAGATCGCGGCCCGGTAGTTGGCGATGTCGGCGGTGCGGGGGTTGCTCAGCCCCGACGCCCCGTTCCGGTGCCCGGCGAACCACGTGTCCAGACCGTAGTGGCCCTGGCTCTGGTGCAGGCAGGAGATGTCCCGGCCGAGGTCGCCGTTGAGCACCGCGCCGTTGTTGTACTGGCTCTGCGTCTGCCCCGAGAAGCCGCCGCACGCCGAGCGCAGCATCAGCCAGTTCTGCTTGAAGATGCCGAAGTTGGCCGCGTCACCGGACTTGTTGTCGCCGTAGGGGTAGTCGGTGCTCATGCGGTCGCTCTCCAGCATGGCGACCGCGAGGTCGAGGGAGTTGGCGCCGGCGGCGCGGACCTGCGCCTTGCGGGCGCCCAGCCCGCCGATGTCGTACGACCCGCAGGTCATGCCCGCGGGGCAGGTCAGCCTGGTGCCGGGGTCCCGTACCTTGCAGGAGGCGTTGTTCTCCCAGCCCCAGCCGTCACCGTCCGGGTCACTGGCACTGCTCGCACAGTACGGGTGGTCACCGCCGCCGGGAGTCTGCCGTACCTTGCAGGAGGCGTTGTTCTCCCAGCCCCAGCCGTCACCGTCCGGGTCACTGGCACTGCTCGCACAGTACGGGTAGTCACCACCGCCGCCGGGAGTCTGCCGCACGAAGCAGGAGGCGTTGTTCTCCCAGCCCCAGCCGTCACCGTCCGGGTCACTGGCACTGCTCGCACAGTACGGGTAGCCGTTCGGCGCGGTCTCCGCGCTCGCGGCCGGGGCGATCGCGAGCAACGTGGCGACCAGGCCGAGCAGCGCGGCGAGGCGTGCCAAGGTGTCTCTCATCCGAGTGTCCTCTCTCGTCCAGGAGGAACCGGTCCACCGATCGTCGATCCCACCGGTGGCCGGATCGGGGCGGCCGTCGGCCGCCGGGTGGTCGGCCCCGGACCGCGACGCGGGGTGGCGCAGCCGCGGTCCGGGGCGTTCAGGGGGTCAGTACGTACCGCAGGCCGTACCGTTCAGGGTGAAGGCGGTGGGGGTTCCGTTGGTCCCGGGGACGGAGGTGCCGCTGAAGCCGAAGTTGACGGTGGCTCCCGGCGCGATCGCAGTGTTGTAGCCGGCCGGATTGGCCGCCGTTACCTGCTTCCCGCTCTGGGTCGGGACGGCGTTCCACATCTGGGTGATGCTCTGGGCACCCGGGAAGGCGAAGGCCAGCCGCCAGCCCTCGATCGGCGTGCTCCCCGTGTTCTTCACGGTCACGTCCCCGTTGAAGCTGCTGCCCCAGTCGGAGAGCACGTAGCGCACCGCGCAGCCGCCGGCCGCCGTCGGCGAGACCGTGACCGTGGGCGACACCGTCACCGTGGGCGAGACCGTGACGGTGGGCGTGACCGTCGGGACGACGCGGCCGCTCTTGGCCGCCATCCGCGAGGCGTGTGCGGCGAACACCTGGAGTTCGGGCGCCCCGGCCGAGACGCCGAACTTCCCGTCCACGTTGTGGTCCTGATACCACCAGAACGCGCTGCCGTCGCCGCCCGCCGCCTCGAAGTCGGCGTAGATCTCACGCCACCAGAGGCTGCGGTCGACGTTGTGGACGTTGAACTCGCCCATGAAGAAGGGCTTTCCGACGATCTCGTGGGAGTCCCGGATCCAGGCGCGGATCAGCGCCTTGGTCTGGTCGATCGTCAGATTCGCCCACGGCTCGGTCGGGTACGGGTGGGCGGAGGTGTAGTCGATCCAGGGCGACTGCTGGACACGGACGAATGGGTTGCCCTCGTCACCGCCGAAGCCGTACGCGGTGCCGTGGCCCTCGATGCCCACACCCAGCAGGTGGTTGGGGTCGATGCCCTTGACGAAGGCGCCCATCTCGTCGACCCAGGCGCGCAGGGTGGTGCCGTCGACGTTCTCGGCCGCACTCTGGCCCTCGTAGCGGGGCTCGTTCATCAGGTCCCAGGCGAAGATGGCCGGCTCGTCCTTGTACGCCACGCCGCTGTAGTGGTTCACGCGGTTGAGCGCGTGGGCGACGTAGTTCTTGTAGGAGGCGAAGCAGCCGGGGCAGCGGTTGCGGTCGAAGAAGGCGGCACGGGCCGGCTGGCCTCCGGAGAGGCCCTCCCAGCGCAGGCGGGTGTCGATGCCGCCGTACGCCTCCCAGTAGTTCTCGAAGACCGGGATCAGCTTCAGTCCGTGGGCCTTCGCCGACTCGATGATGTAGTCGAACAGCGCGAACTGCTTCTCGTCGTAGACGCCTTCGGCCTTCTCGAAGCCGTGCCAGTCCTCGTGGCCGAACATCCAGAGCCGGACGACGTCCACCTTGTCGGCGTGCAGCGCGGCGAGGTGCGCGTCGATGCGGGCCTTGTCCATGAACTGCGACTCGGTGTCGCCGGAGCCCGATCCGAACGCGAACAGGTCGTAGGCGTTCGTCCCGGCGAAGTAGTACTCCTTGCCGTCCACACAGAAGTGGACGCCGCAGCGTGTGGCGAACGGACCGGCGCCACCGGCCGCGGCGGCGGTGGGCCGTAACCCGACCAGGCTCGCCAGGGCGAGCACGGCGGCGAGCAGGAGTGCCGGCGGCCCGAGGCGTCGCGCGGCGGGGTGGGGGTGATGGTGCACGTGCGTCCCTTTCGTCCCAGGGTGGGTGGGGTGGGTGGCGCGTGAACCCGGTGCCGCTCGCACCACCGGGGCGGACCGCCGCCCGGCGCGTGGGCGCGGCGGGCGGGGTGGCGCGGTGAGCGGGGCCGTGAGGGCGGTGGTGCGGCGGACCGGCGGTGGCGCGGACCGGCGGGGTTGGGGCGTCGGTCCGCACCACCTGGTGACGGCGGTCTCCGGGCGAGTGGGCCGCCTCGGATTAACCGGTTAACGACTCGAAGGTAGAGGCGCCGGACAACGATGTCAACCGCCCTGCCGGTGACAACCCGGCAGGGACAGGGGCCGCCTGCGATCGCGGCCGGTGACGTAGTAGCGTGAGACGACAGCACTCATGCCTTACCGGTTCAGAAAGGCCCGCGCCCGGATGCAGGTACCAGAGCAGCAGGCCCGCCCCGCCCGGCGCCCGACCATCACCGACGTCGCCCGGATCGTCGGCGTGTCCAAGGTGTCGGTCTCCAACGCGCTCAACGGACGGCCCGGCGTCTCGGAGGACACCCGCGCCCGCATCCTCGCCGCCGCCGAGGAGCTCGGGTTCGTCCGCAACAGCGCGGCACGCGCCCTCAGCGGGGCACGCAGCGCCGCCGTGGGGCTCGCCCTGTGCCGCCCGGCCCGGATGCTGGGCACCGAGCCGTTCTTCATGGAGCTGGTCGGCGGCATCGAGAACGTCCTGTCGGAGTCCTCGTACTCGCTGGCGCTCCAGGTGGTGGCGGACCACGGGCGCGGCCTGGAGGCGTACCACCGCTGGTGGGGCGAGCGCCAGATCGACGGGGCCATCCTGGTCGACCTCCGCGAGGACGACCCCCGGGTACCGGCCCTGGAGGAGATGGGGCTGCCGACCGTGGTGATCGGACACCCCTCGGGCTCTGGCCGCCTCACCCCGGTCTGGTCCGACGACGCCGCCGCCGTCCGGGAGACGCTCTCCTACCTCGCGGCCCTCGGCCACCGGCACGTCGCCCGGGTGGCGGGCCTGCCCGGACTGGTCCACACCTCGATCCGCGACCGGGCCTTCGAGGCCGTCTGCCGGGAGCTCGGACTCGAACCGCTCCCCCCGGTGCACACCGACTACACCGGTGAGGAGGGCGCCCGGGCCACCCGCCGGCTGCTGCTGTCGCCGCGGCGCCCGACGGCCGTCCTGTACGACAACGACATCACCGCCGTCGCCGGGCTGTCGGTGGCCCAGGAGATGGGTCTGCGGGTGCCCGAGGACCTGTCCGTCGTGGCCTGGGACGACTCGCCGCTGGTGCAGGTGGTCCGGCCCGCGCTGACCGCCCTGACCCGCGACATCCACGCCTACGGCGCCAACGCGGCCAGGACCCTGCTGTCCCTGGTCTCCGGACAGCGGACCGAGGGCTACGAGGACCTGGCCCCGCGCCTGACCCCCCGGGGCAGCACCGCTCCCCCGCCGCGCTGACCGCAGCCGGGCCGGGATCAGCCGGCGGGCGGCGGTCCGGTGGTACCGCGGGGCACCAGCACCGGCGTGGCGGCGATGCGCGCGTCCGCGTGCCCCTCGTCCAGCAGTTGCAGCAGGCAGCGGGCGACCTCGGAACCGAACACGAAGGGGTCGTGGCTCAGCGCCGAGAGCGCGGGTCTGGTGATCCGGCACAGGTCGGAGTCGTCCCAGGCGACGACCGACAGGTCCCCGGGCACCCGCAGGCCCATCTCGGCGGCCACCGCCAGGCCCGCGACGGCCATGATGTCATTGTCGTAGAGGATCGCGGTGGGCCGGTCGGCGGCGGCGAGCAGGCTGCGGGTGGCCCGCGCGCCGTCGTGCGCGGACAGGTCCGTCGGGACGTCCCCGGCGCCCGACGCCGCGGACGCGGCGACCGCCGCGGCGAAGGCCCGCGAGCGGACGACGCTCTGTCCGAGGCTCGCCGGACCACCGACCCGGGCGATCCGCCGGTGGCCCAGCATCGCGAGGTAGCGCGCCGCCTCGCCGATGGCCGCGGCATCGTCGTTCCACACCGCCGGGAACGGGCCGCTCAGCGACGGATGGGCGACGGCGACCGCCGGCATGCCGAGGTGGTGCACGGCCTCGATGCGCGGGTCGTCGGCGAGCACACCGGTCAGCACCGTGCCGTTGACGCTCCCGGACTGCCACCACTGCCGGTAGAGCGCGATCTCGGCGTCGAGGTCGGCGGCGATGTGCAGCAGCAACGCGCAGGAGCGCTCGGTGAGCACGCTCTCCATGCCGCCGATGAGCGCCATGTAGACGGGGTCGAGCCGTACCGACATGGTGTCCCGGGTGACCGCCAGACCGATGGTGTGCACCCCGCCGCCGGCCAGCGACCGTGCGGTGCGGCTGGGCGTCCAGCCCAGCTCGCGGGCGGCCTCGGTGATCCGCCGGCGGGTTTCCTCCGACACCCCGGGGCGGTCGTTCAGGGCCAGCGAGACGGCGCCCGCCGACACCCCGGCGCGAGCGGCAACGTCGCGGATCGTCACCCGGTGTGCCATGGCGGCTCCTCCTCGTCGGCATCCCGTCCGGTCGGTACCGGGGATCTGCGGCGGCCCGGTACGGCCACCATCCTCCCAGGTCCCGCGGGTGCCCCGGTACGGCTCAGGAGCCGGGCGCGGTCTCCCCGGAGCCGCGGACGATCAGACGGGTGGGGATCTCGACCCGGCGGGCCGGGCCGGCGGCGCGGCCCAGCCGGCCGAAGAGCAGCCGGGCGGCCTCGCCGCCGAGGGCGGCCGGGTCCTGGGCGACGACCGTGAGGCCCGGGACCAGCAGGTCCGCGAGTTCGAGGTCGTCGAAGCCGACCAGGGCCGGCCTGCCCGGGCCTGCGGGCAGCAGGTGCAGGACGGCGAGGGTGACCCGGTTGTTGCCGGTGAACAGCGCGGTGACCGGCTCGGGACCGGCGAGCAGCCGCCGTACCGCACGGGCCACGGTGTCCCGGTCGGTCGGGCCGGTGGCGATCCAGTTCTCGTCGACGGGCAGTCCCGCCCCGGCCATGGCGGTGCGGTAGCCGCGCAGACGCTCGGCACAGGTGTGGATGTGCGGCTGGTCGCCGATGAAGCCGATCCTGCGGTGGCCGTGCCGGATGAGGTGGCGGACGCCCTCGGCGGCGCCGCCGGCGTTGTCGCTCAGCACCACGTCGGCCTCGATCCCGCCGGCCGGCCGGTCGAGGAAGACGACCGGGGTGCCGGAGGCGATCTCGGGCAGCAGGTAGTGATGGTCGTCCCCGGCGGGCACGACCAGCAGACCGTCCACCCGGCGGGCGCAGAAGGCCAGTGCCAGCTCCCGCTCGCGGGCGGGGTCCTCGGCGCTGGAACCCGCGAGGAGCAGACACTCCCGCCCGGCGACGACCTCCTCCACCGCCCTGGAGAGGGCGGAGGAGAAGGGGTCGCCGATGTCCTCCAGCAGCAGGGCGACGGTCGCGGTGCGGCCGGTCCGCAGCAGGCGGGCGCTGTCGTTGCGGCGGAATCCCAGGGCGGCGATGGCCTCCCGGACCCGCTCGGCGGTCTCCGGGGTCACCCCGCTCTCGCCGTTCACCACGCGGGACACGGTCTTGAGGCCGACGCCGGCGACGCGCGCCACGTCCCGCATGGTGGGTCGGGTGCCGTGCGGGATGGTCTTTCCGCTCCCGGAGCCGTTTCCGGGGGCGACTCCGTGTCCGGTGGTCATGGAAGGGGAGCCTAGGGGAAGGAGGCCTCGTGGGCGATCGGTCCGGGCCGGCGGGTCAGTCCGCTGCCTCGGCCATGGCCTTGGCGTGGGCGCTGAAGAGCCGGGCGGCGGCACGCGTGGGGTTGGCGTCGTCGTCGTTCCACATGACGCGGTGGCCGTCGTAGTCGGGGTAGAAGGAGCCGTCGTCGACGCGGGAGGTCAGCAGCCAGAACTGGTCACCGGCCCCGCCCCCGGTGAGGACGGCCTCCGTCCAGGCGGCGTAGGCGCGATCGCGCGCCGCACCGTCGGGGATGTCCCGCCCGGCGTCGATCTGGAGTCCGAACTCCTCGACGACGACGGGCTTGCCGAGGGCGCGGCCGTCGTCGAGGTGGTCGCGGATCCAGCGGGTACCCCAGTCGGTGGCGTTGACACCGGGCTTGGAGGCGCTGGTCTCACCCCAGTTCTGCGGGTACACGTGGACCGTGCCGTAGTCGACCGCGGGCAGGGCGAGGAGTTGCTTCCAGGGCACGCCCTCGTAGTCGGAGTACGGGTAGTCGCCGTGCCCGGCCTGTCCGTAGAAGCCCTCGTCGCCCACGGCGAGCAGTTGGTGCGGGGCGAGCGCCTTGACGTACGCGCTCATCTCGCGGGCCCAGCCGAGCAGGGTGGCGCCGCTCTTGTCGCTGCGGCAGCGTGGCTCGTTGGCGAGTTCCCAGGCCATGATCGTCGGGTCGTCGCGGTAGCGCAGCCCGGTGTAGGGATTGCGCCGCTGGGTGACGAAGCGCGCGTACGCCTTGTAGCAGGCCTTGACCGACTCGTCGGTGTAGAAGCGGTCGTGGTGGACGCCGTCGCCGTACGAGTCGTCGGGCAGCCCGAGGAACCAGCGGACGTACTGCTGCATGCCGCCGTAGTCGGGCCAGTTGTTGACCAGCGGCAGGACGAGGCGCAGTCCGAGCTGTCCGGCCTTGTGGATCGCGTAGTCGAGCGAGTCGAAGGCGGCCTCGTCGTAGCGGTGGGGCTCGGGCTGCAGCGGACGGGAGTTGCGGTCGGTGCCGTCGGCGAAGGCCCAGGCCCGGACGACGCGCAGGCCCATCACGGCGGCGTCGTTCAGAACACTGTCGATCATGTAGTGGGACCGCTGGTGGAGGTAGTAGCAGTTGGTGCCGCCGAAGCGGAACCGGGCTCCCTCCAGGCGCAGTTCACCGCGCCGGGTGGTGACGAAGCCACGGGTGGGCCGTCGGCCGCGGTCGTGGCCCGCGGCACCGGCGGCGGCGCTGCCCGGGTCGGAGGGGGCGGCCGAGGCGGGGACGGCGCCGAGCGCCAGGATTCCGGTGCCGACGGCGGTGGCGCCGAGCAGGCCGCGGCGGGTGAGCCGGGGTTCGGGGGTGGACGGGCCGGTGATGTAGGCGTTCACGGGGGCCTCCGGTGGGTGGTCGGGTGCCGGCTTCAGCGGTCGGGGCCGGGCAGGGGGACGCGGGCGCGGAACAGCACCGCCGTTCCGTGGAGGGTGGCGCTGACGCCGGTGGCGGGGACGAAGGCGCTGTCGCCCCGCCGCAGGGTCAGTGCGGTTCCCGGGTACTGGAGCAGTTCGGCGGATCCCTCGGTGCAGAGCAGGATCTGCGGGCTGTCGGCGGAGAGGGTGGTCATGCCGTCGAGGTCGAGCCGCGAGAGCGCGAACTCGCTGGCGGGGGCCGGGTAGTGGGTCTCCCCGTGACTGTCGGCGGCGGGGGTGAGGACGGCGGGGGCGCAGGAGCGGAAGTCGACCACCTCGGTGAGCGCCGGGACGTCGACGTGCTTGGGCGTCAGCCCGCAGCGCAGGACGTTGTCGGAGTTGGCCATGATCTCCACGCCGGTGCCTCGGAGGTAGGCGTGCGGGACCCGGGCGTCGAGGTGGAGCGCCTGGCCGGGGCGCAGCCGGACGTGGTTGAGCAGCAGGGCGGCCACCAGTCCGGGGTCGTCCGGGTAGTCGCGGGCGGCCGCGGCGTACGCGGCGTAGGTCGGTGCGTGGGCGGCGTGGCCGGCGCCGGCCCGCC
>NZ_JBSGFD010000190.1:0-15393 GCF_053603215.1 Kitasatospora sp. NPDC004240
GGCCGCGCGGGCCGCGATGTGCCCGGTGGCGCCCAGCAGCCGCAGGAAGCCGTCCCGGGTGCGCAGTTCGGGCGGCGCGAGGTCGGCGTCGGTGAAGTACGCGACCAGGCGCCGGCCGCCCGGCAGCAGCGCGGTGTACCACCAGCCGTCCTCGGCGGCCTCCACCAGCGAGGAGGTCTCGCCGGGCCGGCCGCGCGGGTCGGGGTCGAGCTCCAGGCAGGTGGCGAGCAGCCGGTCGGCCGGGCGCCCCTCCGGTGGTCCGGAAGCGGCGGCCCCGGAAGCGACGGACCCGGAGGCGGCCGGCCCGGGGCCGGACCGGGCGTCGACGGCCCGGCAGGCGGAGACCACCGCCCGGCGGCGGCCGGTGGCGTCCACCAGCCAGTCGCAGCGGACGGTGCGCTCCGCCGCCGGCACGCGCAGGGCGACCAGCCAGCCGCCGTCCGGGTGCCGGGCGGCCGGGCGGACCGCCGTACGGGCGGCGGCCTCGGCGCCGGCCGCGGCGGCCGCCTCGCGAAGCCGGCGGTCGAAGCGCGCGCGGTCCAGGTGCCAGCCCGGCCCGTTCGGGTCACGGATGAAGTCCGTGCCGTGCAGGGCGGGCGAACCCCAGGAGGACAGGTTGGCGTAGCAGGCCAGGTGGCCGGTGGCGAGCGGGAGTTCGCCGGCGCCCAGATCGCGCAGCAGTACCCGGGCGACCGACGGCAGGGCCTCGCCGACCTTGGGCGGCCCGGTGCCGGAGTCGGCGAGCAGGACCCGCCGTCCGGCCCGGGCCAGGGTGAGCGCGGCGGCGGCCCCGGCCGGGCCGCCGCCGGCGACCACCACGTCGTAGTGGCCGTCCCCGGGCCGTCCGTCCCCGGGCCGAACGTTCCCGGGCCGTCCGTCCCCGCCGGTGCGGCGGGCCGGCATCAGGCGTCGTCGCGGTGGCGCGCGACCTTGTCGATGTAACCGGCCGTGACCTCCTCGGCGGTGTAGCCGCTGACCGCGATCGCCTGCTCGATGGCGGCCGCGGCGAACGCCGGGTCGGCGGCCTGCGGGACGTGCAGGGTGACCAGGTTCTGGGTGTGCGGCACACCCGTCAGGTCGATGGACGGCGTGGACTCCACCTGGATCCGTCCGGGGAAGCCCGGGGCGCCCTCGCGGACCTCGACGATCCCCAGCCGGAACCAGTCGTCGATCATCTGGTTGAGCTGCTCGGTGTTCTGCCCGCGCAGGCCGCGCAGCCACACCGCCCGCCGCTCGAAGGCCTCCTCGCGCTCGGCGGGCGGCCGGCCCTGGTCCACCACGATCCGGTAGTCGTCCTCGGTGAGCACGTGGTTGGGCACCCGGGCGGGCCAGAAGCTCGGCAGGTAGGGGTCGTGCCGGGGGTTGAGGGCCAGCTCGTAGCCGGAGCGGCAGCTGGCGGTGTCGGCCTGCCAGGGCACGGCCATCCACCGGGTGAGGGCGCCCGGGGGCTGGGCGTACAGCGGCCCGTTGACCGAGAGCGCCTCCTCCGGGGTGAGCACCGTGCCGTACGAGGGCTCGGGCTGGTCGGCGGGGCGGTGGCGGATCCGGAACGGCGCCATGTACATCGTGGCGTGCCGGATCGGCCAGGTGACCTCGCAGCCGGGGTGGAAGGCGTCGGCGAGGCAGAAGTCCAGCGCCGCGCGGTCCAGCGCGGCCGGGCGGTCCCCGAGCGGCAGGTCGTCGAGCCCGCGCGGCGGCGGTACGGAGCCCAGCGTGTCCCAGTCGTCCTCGAACTCGCCCTGCGCCCACAGCTGGAACATCTTGTACTGGGTGGGGGAGAGCGCCATGTGCTGGAGCTCGGTGCGCGGCGGCACGGTCATGCCGTCCCCGTACAACCAGGGCCAGGGGACCGGCGAGGTGCCGTCGGTGGCGAAGTCCCGCAGCGCGTCGAAGACCACCTGGCGCAGCGGGCGGCGGGCCCTGCCGGCGTCGCTGAGCCGGGCGAGCAGCTCGGGGGTGAAGGAGTGGCCCACGCCGCCGTGGCCGAAGTGGGCGGCGAAGCCCTGGTTCACCCACTGGTGCTCGTCGAAGCGGCGCAGCACCGGGGCGATGTCCCGGGTGAAGGAGACCCGCTCGGGGAACGGCAGCGAGCCGTTGGAGACGAACACGTCGAACAGCAGGTCGTAGAGGGTGCGGATGCCCTTGAGCGCCGGTGCGTAGTTCGGCGGGGCGACCACCACCCAGGCGGGGTCGACCGGGATCTCGCGGCCGCCGACGGTGACGCTCGCGGTGACCGGGCCGTCGCCGGTGTCGTCGTGCCAACCGTCGTTGTTGGCGAAGGTGTCGACCGGGCGGCCGTCGTAGGAGGCGGACGCGCCGAAGCCGCCGAGGACCAGCAGACGGCCGTCCTCGTCGGTGCGCAGCTCGCCGAGGTAGACCTCCTTGCCCATGAACGTGCCGTTGCGGAACTGGTAGTCGGGGCCCTCGGTACGGCGGCCGGTGATGTCGATCGGGCCGCCGTCGATGATCAGGTCCTTGCGGCGGTCCCCGGTGATGTCCGCGTTGCGCAGCGCCGAGGGCTTGGCGAACACCGCGTCCGGGATGTCCAGGGCGAGTTGGAACTGGTACCAGGCGGCCTTCTGGTTCGCCAGGCGGGCCGTCCAGCGGATGTCGGCGTTGTCGGCGGTGAGTTCGGCGACGGCCTCGCCGTGTGCGTTGTAGCCGTAGATCCGGAACCGGGCCACCTCGCGCTTGATCGCGCCCGCGGCGTCCTTGTAGTAGCCGGGCTCCTGCGGGTGGGGATCGGGGACCTCGGGCGCGAGGTAGGTCTCCTCGGGGGAGTTGCCGACCCGGGCGAACCCGATGGCGGGGTGGATGGCTGCGCGGACGATTTCGTCGGACATCTGGCCTGCCTCCAGCGATGGCGATGGCGTGGACCCGTCCCCGGGGGACGGTTCGTCGGCGAAACGCTAGGGCAGGCGGGCGTGCTCCGATCGGACGGACACGACTGATCACTCGCGGGGGTTAACTCGGATGATGAGCGGCTTGTCGTGCTGGCGGGTGGTCCAGGGGTGGGCGGGTCGGTGCCCCGGCTCGGTGCCCCGGTTCAGTGCCCGCCCTTGGGCTCGACGCAGCCGCCCTCCATGTACGGGCCGTGCGGCCGGACGTCGAGCGGCGTGATCAGCCGGCCCGTCACGCAGGGGCCCGCCTCGGGGACCAGCAGGGAGAAGCCGACGCTGCCGCCCGAGGTGTACACCTGCGTGCGCTCCTTCGGGTAGCCGGCCTTCTCCAGCTCGGCCTGGAGCTCCTCGGTGCCGAGCGTGGCGGCCCGCCCGGTCCGCTGGAGCGCGGCCGTGATGCGCGCGCCGTGCGCCGTGCCCCGGCACAGCGCGGCCGGGCTGAGCGCGAGGGTCTGCTTGAAGCCGTGGTTCTCCGCGTACTTGGCCGCCATCGGGTCCACCGGGACGGCGGGCGAGCCGGTCGGCGTCGGGGTCGCGGTCGGCGTGGGCGGGTTGACGCACTTCGCGGCCACGTCCGGGAACAGCTGGTCGTGCCGGGCCAGCTCCTTCGCCGGCGCGGCGGAGCCGGTCGGCGACGAACCCGCCCCGGACGCGGATGCGGACGGCCGGCTGGCCTCGGGCGAGGTGGTGCTCACCGAGCCGCACCCGGCCACCAGCACCAGGACCACGGCCGCACCGGCCACTGCACGCTTCACGACGCCCCCCACGCTCTCGCTCCCCCGGCGGTGCGGTGCGTCGGAGCACCGCACCGCCATTGTGACGTACGCGCACGGTGGGGGCCGCGCGGGGGTCGGGCCTTTGCGGCGGGCCTATGCGGCCGCCGGGGCGCGCAGGGCGTCGGAGAAGCGGCCGACCAGATCGTCCAGGGCGGTCGCGGCGGCCGGCGCCAGGTCGGTGGCGCCGTCGGGGGTGGTGAGGATGTGGCTGTCCAGGACGAACCAGCCCTGGGTGATGTGCGCGGCGCCCATCGAGGACAGCACCGGGCGCAGCGCGTAGTCCACCGCCAGCACGTGCGCCGGGGAGCCGCCGGTGGCCAGCGGCAGGACGGTCTTCCCGGCGAGCGCGTACTGCGGCAGCAGGTCGAGCAGGCACTTCAGCAGGCCCGAGTAGGCGGCCTTGTAGACCGGGGTGCCGACCACCACCCCGTCGGCTTCGGCGAGTCGCTCGGCGATCTCCAGGACGGCGGGGTGGTGGACGTCGGAGCCGGTGAGCACCTCGGCGGGCAGCCGGCGCACCTCGACGGCGGTGACCCGATGGCCCTGCGCGTCGAGGCGGCGGGCGGCCTCGCCGAGCAGCCGGGTGGTGCGGGAGACGGCGGAGGGACTGCCGGAAAGGGTCAGGACACGGGCCATGGGAACCTCGGGAGGGAGCTGGGCGCGGCCTTCCGGGCCTGCGCCGGTGGGCTGTGGACGGGGTGGGTGCGTCAGGCGGCCGGAAGGGCGGTGGCGACCCGGTGGATCTCGGCGAGGCTGCGGGCCTCCAGCAGGTCGGGCAGCGAGAGCCGGCGGCCGGTGATCCGCTCCAGGGCGGTGAGCAGGATCAGCAGGTGGAGGGAGTCCCAGCCGGGGAGTTCGTCGAAGTCCAGGTCGGCGTCCTCCGGCCCGATGGGCAGTCCCAGTTCGTCAGCGGCCACGGTGATCAGCTCCGTCAGTCCGTCGGTGTCACTCATGCGTGCGGTCCTTCCAGGAGGCCGGCCAGGTCGGCGTCGAGCCGCAGATGGCCGGGCGGGTGCAGGGCGGTGCCCAGGTCGTGGCGGAAGGCGAGGCCGTCGTCCGTGGGCAGCCCCCCGCCGAAGCCGTAGCGGGGGAACAGGTCCTTGACGGTGCCGTTGCGCGGGGTGGGCCGGTAGTGGCCGGTGACCTCGCGCAGCCCGGCGTCGGCGGCGAGGCCGAGGACGGCGGAGAGCACCGCCTGCTCGATGCCGCGCGAGAACACCCGGCAGCTCAGCAGGAAGTTGTCGATCCGCAGCGCCCCGCCCCGACGCTCCACGAAGACCGCGCCCACCAGCCCGTTGTCGCCGAACCGGTCGGCGGAGCGTACGGTCAGCACCCCGGAGCCCTCGGCGGCGGCGTACGCGGCCACCTCGGCGGGCTGCAGCCGGTGCGTGGTGAGGTTGAACTGATTGGTGCGCAGGGTGAGTTGCGAGACCCGGGGGAGCTCCTCGGGTGCCACCGGCCGCAGCCGGACCCGTACGCCCAGCTCGGTCAGGTAGTCGGCGAGCGAGTCGAAGCCCTGGAGGAAGTCACTGCGGGCCACCTCGCCCCGGTAGAGCTCGGTACGGGCGCGGTCCTCGCCGGTCAGCCGCCGTACGTCGAACCAGCCGTCGGCGAGCAGCCGTTCGATGTGCAGGGCCGGCTCCTCGTCCACGGCGACGACCGCGACCTCGGGCAACTCCCGGCGGACCAGGCCACGTTCGAAGGGCGAGTCGTCCACGAAGACGAAGCCGGAGGTGCCCAGGTTGAGCGCCTCGGCGAGGGCCCGGATGCTGTCCGACTTGGGCCGCCAGTCGGCCGTGACCCGGACGAAGTCCTCCTCGCGCAGGGTGCTGTCGGGATGGTCCCGCAGGACGCCGAGCACCGGCTCGCGGTCGTTCTTGCTGACGGCGGCCAGCAGCACGCCCTGGGAGCCGATCTGCTTCACCACCCGCTGGAACGCCCGGAACGCCTCGCCCCGGTAACCGCCGGCGAGTTCGATGCCCTCCGGCCCGTCGTCGCCGAGGATCCCGCCCCACAGCGTCTGGTCCAGGTCCAGCACCAGGACCTTGCGGGTGAGCCCCGCCACGTGGCGGGCCAGATGACCGGCCTCGCGGGCGTAGGCGGCGAGCAGCGGCTCGGAGAGGTGCGCCTTGGCGTAGACGTCCAGGCGCGGATCGGTGGCCGGGACGCCCTCGGCGAGCAGCGGGTCCAGGTCGAGGACCACCACGGAGGCGTTCTCCTCGCCGATCCGCAGCAGCCGGGCGTTGGCCTCCCGCCAGAGCGCGCCGAGCGCGGCCCGGGAACGGTGGTCGACCAGCTGGGCGGTGTGACGGCGGGGCAGCGGAAGGGTGTTGAGGACGAGCACGCCGCGCGAGGTGTCGGCGAACCGGGCCGCCAGCTTCTCGATGAGCGCGGTCTTCGCGTCCAGCACGCGGGCCGCGTCCTCGGGCCGCCAGGGCAGCGGGACCTCGTCGAAGACCACGGCCGGGTCCAGCAGGCAGAGCGCCAGATCGGGGTCGGCCGCGTAGAGCGCGCTGCCCGGGTCCGACAGCTCGAACACCCAGCTGTCGAAGGCCCCCTGGTACGGGCGCAGCAGCAGACCGTGCCGGGCCAGCTCGCCGGTGAGCGGCCCCAGCAGCGGGCCGAGGGTGCCGTGGCCGACCACGGCCACGGTCAGGGCGGTGGTGGCGGGGTGGGCGGCCAGCACCTCGTCCGGGTCGAGACCGGCCAGGATCCGGCCCGCGTGCGCGGTCAGCCGGGCGTCGGCGCCGTCGAGCAGGCCGCGGACGGCGGGGTACTCGGCGGCGAGCCGCCCCCGGCGGCGGAGGTCGAGCAGGGTGCGCGCCGGGTCGGGGGGCGGGGTGGGGGCCGGGGCGGTGGTGGTGGGCCCGTGGGTGGACCGCTCGCCGTCGGCCGGGCCGGCGGTGGGTGGCTCGCCGGCGGTCGGTCCGGGGCTCGCGGTCGTCTCCATCGGGTCCTCTCCGGGTGCTGGGGGGACGGGGGTGCGGGGCCGGGGTCGGCCGTGGGCCCATCGTGGGCGGGGCGGCTGAAGCCGGGCTGAATCGCCCCGGGGTGCCCGAGCTGTTTTGGCCCTGGTTGAGGGGGAGTTCAGTGGCCCCCCGGAGGGTGGGCCGACGCACCTGCGCCGCGGTGTCGATCGCGCCGGAACACGGCCGACCCCGATCGCGCCGGAGTACGTCCGATCCGAGAGACCCAGACCCCGGAGGGCACCGCTGTGGGACCGCTGCGACCGACAGGACCGCCCCGCCCGCGCCGCCTCGGGCGCTGGCTGCTGCGGCACGTCCTGCTGCCGATGCGCTGGTTCGCCGTGGGGTGGGCCCCGATGCCGCCCTTCGAGGGCGCCGAGTGGCTCGACCCCGAGCCGCCGGCCCGCCCGGGCCCGAGGGCCGTCCACCCCGAGCGGCTGATGACCGGCGTGCCGCCCACCCCCGTCGAACGGGAGCTGTGGGAGCGCCTGGCCGGCCTCTCCTGAGGTCCTCCGCCACCGTCCGACGTTCAGGGGCGGTTTAGCCGCCCCTCCGACCATGACCGCACGGGCGGGGCCCCGGCGTCGTCCGGGCCCGCCGAAGCCTCGACGAGGAGTACGCACCCCGCGATGACCGCCAAGCCCGAGCACTCCGCCGCCGCCCCCGCCCCCGCCGCCGGTACGTCCGGCTCCGCGCCCGTCCCGTCCGCCCCGGGCACCCGGGCCGCCCAGGTGCCGCCGGGCGCCGTCGCCGTGGTCGGCCTCGCCTGCCGGCTGCCGGGGGCGCCCGGGCCGCGGGCGTTCTGGCAGCTGCTGCGCGAGGGCCGGGACGCCGTCGGCGAGCCGCCCGCCGACCGGTGGCCGCCGGACGACGGCGGGGGTGTGCCGCGCGCGGGCGCCTTCCTGGAGCGGATCGACACCTTCGACGCCGGCTTCTTCGGCATCTCGCCGCGCGAGGCCGCCGCGATGGACCCGCAGCAGCGGCTGGTGCTGGAGCTGGGCTGGGAGGTCCTGGAGGACGCGGGCACCGTGCCCGCGCGGCTGCGCGGCAGCCGTACCGGCGTCTTCGTCGGTGCCTTCCTCGACGACTACGCCGCCCTGGCGCACCGGCGCGGCCCGGCGGGCGTCGACCGCCACACCCTGACCGGCCTCAACCGGGGCATGCTCGCCAACCGGCTCTCCTACCAGCTCGGCCTGCGCGGGCCCAGCCTGACCGTGGACAGCGCCCAGTCCTCCTCGCTGCTCGCCGTCCACCTGGCCTGCGAGAGCCTGCGCGGCGGCGAGTCCGAGCTCGCCGTGGCGCTGGGGGTCAACCTGATCGCCGGGCCCGACAGCACCCTCGGCGCCGCCCGCTTCGGCGGGCTCTCGCCGACCGGCCGCAGCCGGCCGTTCGACGCCGCCGCCGACGGCTACGTGCGCGGCGAGGGCGGTGTCGCCGTCCTGCTCAAGCCACTGGCCAGGGCCCTGGCCGACGGCGACCCGGTGTACGCGGTCCTCCTCGGCAGCGCCACCGGCAACGACGGCGCCACCGACGGCCTCACCGTGCCCGGCGCCGACGGCCAGGCCCAGGTGCTGGCGGCCGCCTACCGGCAGGCCGGGGTGGACCCGGCCCGGGTCCAGTACGTCGAACTGCACGGCACCGGCACGGCCGTCGGCGACCCGGTCGAGGCCGCCGCACTCGGCCGGGTGCTCGGGGCGGGCCGCGACGCCGACCGCCCGCTGCTGGTCGGCTCCGCGAAGAGCAACGTCGGCCACCTGGAGGGCGCGGCGGGCCTGGTCGGCCTGCTCAAGACCGTCCTGTCGCTGCACCACCGCACCCTGCCGCCGACCCCGTACCACGAGCACCCCAACCCGGCGATCGACCTGGACGGGCTGCGGCTGCGGGTCGTCACCGAGCTCACCCCCTGGCCGTCCACCGACGCGCCGTCCACCGAGGGGACGGACGCCGAGGGGACGGACGCCGAGGCGGTGGGCGGCGAGGCGGTGGGCGGTGAGGGCGCGGCGCTGGCCGGCGTCAGCTCCTTCGGGATGGGCGGCACCGACGTCCACGTGGTGCTCACCCGGGCCCCCGGCGCACCGGCGCTGCCCGAGAGCACCCCGGCCGTACCCGAGGACGAACCGCTCGCGCCGCCCGTACCCGTCCTGCTCTCCGGCCGCGGCCCGCAGGCCCTGCGCGGCCAGGCCGCCGCGCTCCGCGCCCACCTGACGGACCGTCCCGACCTCGGCCCCGCCGAGCTCGCCGGGCCGCTCGCCACCACCCGCACCGCCTTCGAGGACCGGGCGGTGCTGGTCGCCGCCGACCGTGCCGCGCTGCTCCCCGCCCTGGACGCGCTCGCCGCCGGCGAGGACGCGCCCGGCCTGACCACCGGCACGGCGGGCACCGCCGGCGGCACCGCCTTCCTCTTCCCCGGCCAGGGCAGCCAGCGCCCGGGCGCCGGACGCGAGCTGTACCGCCGCTTCCCGGCCTTCGCCCGGGCGCTGGACGAGACCGTGGCCGCCCTCGACCCGCACCTGGATCGCCCGCTCGGCGCCCTGCTGTTCGCCGAACCCGGCAGTGTCGAGGGCGAGTTGCTGGACCGCACCGAGTACACCCAGCCCGCGCTGTTCGCCCTCGGCACCGCGCTCCACGCCCTGCTGCGCTCCTGGGGCGTGACGCCCCACGCCGTCGCCGGGCACTCGATCGGCGAGATCGCCGCCGCCCACGCCGCCGGGGTGCTCACCCTCGCCGACGCCGCCACGCTGATCACCGCCCGGGGCCGGCTGATGGCCGCGCTGCCCGCCGGCGGCGCCATGGTCGCGGTGGAGGCCACGGAGGAGGAGGTCCTGCCGCTGCTGGCCGGCCTGGAGGAGGCGGTGGGCCTCGCCGCCGTCAACGGGCCGCGCGCCGTGGTGCTCTCCGGCGAGGAGGCAGCGGTCCTGGCCGTCGCCGCGCGCATCGCCGACCTCGGCCGACGGACCCGCCGGCTGCGGGTCAGCCATGCCTTCCACTCGCCGCTGATGACGCCCGCGCTGGCCGAGTTCCGCGAGGTCGCGGCCGGACTGTCGTACGCGGAGCCGCGGTTGCCGCTGGTCTCCACCCTCACCGGCCGGCCGGTCGGCGCCGAGACCCTCGCCGATCCGGACCACTGGGTGCGCCACGCCCGGGAGGCCGTCCGCTTCGCCGACGGCGTCCGCGCCCTGCACGGGCTCGGCGTACGCACCCACCTCGAACTCGGGCCCGACGCCGTGCTCGGCGCCCTCGCCCGGGACACCGCCGCGGCCGACGGCCTGGGCGCCGAGGTCGCCGGGGCCGCCCTGCTGCGCCGCGGGCGCCCGGAGGAGGTCACCGCACTGGGCGCGCTCGGCCTGCTGCACGTCCGCGGCGGCGAGGTCGACTGGCCGGGGCTCCTCGGCGCCGCCGACCCGGTGGCGGCCCGCGCCGTGGGGCTGCCCACGTACGCCTTCCAGCGCGAGCGGCACTGGCTGGCCGCCGGGCCGGAGGCCGAGGCCGAGGCCCCGGCCGCTTTGGCGCCTGCCGCCGTGGTCCCTGCCCCCGCGACCCCTGCCGCGAGGCGTCCGGACCGGGACCTGCTGGAGCTGGTCCGGGCCCAGGCCGCCGTGGTGCTCGGCCACGTCACCCCGCACACCCTCGGCGGCGGCCGCACCTTCAAGGACCTCGGCCTGGACTCCCTCGGCGCGGTCGAACTCCGTGACCGGCTGGCCTCGGCCACCGGCCTCGACCTGCCCGCCTCCGTCGTCTACGACCACCCCACCCCCGAGGCGCTCGCCGAGCGGCTGCGCGGCGAGGAGCGGGCCGAGCCCGCCGGGCCGGCCGCGGCGGCGGAGGCGGTGGACGAGCCGATCGCGATCGTCGGGATGGCCTGCCGCTACCCGGGCGGGGTGGCCTCGCCGGAGGACCTGTGGCGGCTGGTCGCGGAGGGCAGGGACGCCATTTCCGGCTTCCCGACCGACCGCGGCTGGGACCTCGACGCGCTCTACGACCCCGACCCCGACCACCCCGGCACCGCCTACACCCGCCACGGCGGCTTCCTGGAGACGGCCGGCGGCTTCGACGCCGAGTTCTTCGGGATCTCGCCGCGCGAGGCCGCCGCGATGGACCCGCAGCAGCGGCTGCTGCTGGAGTCCTCCTGGGAGGCCCTGGAGCGGGCCGGTATCGACCCGGCGGGCCTGCGCGGCAGCGCGAGCGGCGTGTACGTCGGCGCCACCGCCATGGAGTACGGGCCCCGGCTGCACGAGGGCGCCGCGGGCTCGGACGGCTACGTCCTGACGGGCAGCACCACGAGCGTGATCTCCGGCCGCGTCGCGTACGCGCTGGGCCTGGAGGGCCCGGCGGTCACCGTCGACACGGCCTGCTCCTCCTCGCTGGTCGCCCTGCACCAGGCCGTCCACGCGCTGCGCCGCGGTGAGGTCGGTCTCGCACTGGCCGGCGGGGTCACGGTCATGGCGACCCCTGGCATGTTCGTGGAGTTCAGCCGTCAGCGCGGGCTGTCGGCGGACGGCCGCTGCAAGCCGTTCGGGGCCGGTGCCGACGGCACCGGCTGGAGCGAGGGTGTGGGTGTGCTGGTGCTGGAGCGGCTGTCGGACGCGCGGGCGAACGGGCACCGGGTGCTCGCCGTGGTGCGCGGCTCGGCGGTGAACCAGGACGGGGCCAGCAACGGTCTGACCGCGCCCAACGGGCCCTCGCAGGAGCGGGTGATCCGGGCGGCGCTGGCCGGTGCCGGTCTCACCGCGGCCGATGTGGACGCGGTGGAGGCGCACGGGACGGGCACCCGGCTCGGTGACCCGATCGAGGCGCAGGCGCTGCTGGCCACGTACGGGCGGGAGCGCTCTGTGGAACGGCCGCTCTGGCTGGGTTCGTTGAAGTCCAACATCGGGCACACCCAGGCGGCGGCCGGGGTCGGCGGTGTGATCAAGATGGTGCGGGCGATGGCCGAGGGTGTCCTGCCGGCCTCGTTGCACTCGGCGGAGCCGTCGCCCCTGGTCGACTGGTCGGCGGGTGCGGTGGAACTGCTCACCGAGGCGCGGGGGTGGCCGGAGGTGGGGCGTCCGCGGCGGGCGGCGGTGTCCTCGTTCGGGATCAGCGGGACCAACGCGCACGTGATCCTGGAGCAGCCGCCGGTTGTGCCAGAGCTCGCTGTGGAGGCTGCTCCGGTGGTGGTGGCGTGGCCGGTGTCGGCGCGTTCGGAGGCGGCGTTGCGGGAGCAGGCGGCGCGGCTGCTGGTCTTTGCCGAGGAGCGTCCGGAGCTTGAACCGGCCTCGGTGGGGCGGGCGTTGGCGTTGACGCGGTCGTCGTTCGAGCGGCGGGCCGTGGTGCTGGGCGCCGGGCGTGCCGAACTCCTTGACGGGTTGCGGGCGTTGGCCGAAGGCTCCGAGTCGTCGGGGTTGGTGCGGGGTGAGGCGCTGGGTGGTCGGACGGCGTTCGTGTTCACCGGTCAGGGCAGCCAGCGCGTCGGTATGGGACGGGAGTTGTACGAGGCGTTCCCGGTGTACGCGGCCGCGTTCGACGAGGTGGCGGAGGCCTTCGGGCCGTACCTGGAGCGGTCGCTGAGCGAGGTGGTGTTCGAGGAGACCGGCCTGCTGGACCGTACCGCGTACACCCAGCCCGCGCTGTTCGCCGTCGAGACCGCCCTCGTCCGCCTGCTGGAGTCGCGCGGGCTGTTCCCCGACCTGGTGGCGGGGCATTCGATCGGCGGTGTGGTGGCGGCGCATGTGGCCGGGGTGTTCTCGCTGGAGGACGCGGCGGCGTTGGTGGCCGCGCGTGGCCGGCTGATGGAGTCGGCGCGGGCGGGCGGGGCGATGGCCGCGATCGAGGCGAGTGAGGAGGAGTTGCTGCCCGAACTGGCGGGTCGTGAGGAGGTGTTGTCGCTGGCGGCGGTCAACGGCCGGCGTTCGGTGGTGATCTCGGGCGACGAGGACGCCGTCGTGGCGCTCGCCGACGCCTGGCGGGAGCGAGGGCGCCGTACGAGGAGATTGACGGTCAGTCACGCCTTCCACTCGCCGCACATGGACGAGGTGCTGGCCGCGTTCGCCGAGGCCGCCGCGACGGTGGAGTTCCGCGAGCCGGTGATCCCGGTGGTCTCCGACGTCACCGGCAGGCTCGCCACGGCCGCGGAACTGGCCGAACCCGGCTACTGGGCCGGGCACATCCGCTCCGCCGTCCGCTTCCACGACGCCGTCCGCACCCTCCACGAGCAGGGTGCGTCGACGATCATCGAGGTGGGACCGGACGCCGTCCTCACCGCGCTCGTCCGGGACGCCCTGGACGACGACGCCCTGGACGACGGCGCGCTGGACGACGGCGCCCGGACCGCCGCCGTCCCGCTGCTGCGCCGCGACCAGCCGGAGGCTCGGGCCCTGGCCGCCGCGCTCGCCCGCGCGCACACCGCGGGCGCCCCCGCCGAGGTGCTGGTGCCGCCGGGCTCCGGTCCGGTCCGGCACCTCGACCTGCCCACCTACGCCTTCCAGCACACCCACTACTGGTCCGCCCCGCGCCGGCCCGCCGACGCCACCGCCCTGGGGCTCTCCGCGGCCGGGCACCCGCTGCTCGCGGCCGCCGTCGGACTCGCCGACGACGGCGGGCTGCTGCTCACCGGACGGATCTCGCTCGCCGACCGGCCGTGGCTCGCCGACCACGACATCCTCGGCACGCCCCTGCTGCCGGGCACGGCGTTCCTGGAACTCGCCCTCGCGGCGGCCGGCCGGCTCGGCGCCGCCGGGGTCGAGGAGCTGACCCTGCACGCCCCGCTGCCGCTGCCCGTCGGCGGCTCGGTCCAACTCCAGATCGCCGTCGGCCCGTCGGACGCGCGGGGCCGGCGCACCCTCGCCGTCCACGCCCGGCCCCAGCGGCCCGGCCAGGAGCCCCAGGACGACACCGAGGGCTGGACCCGGCACGCCGACGGTCTGCTCACCGAGGCCCCCGCCACCCCGGTGGCCACCGTGACCGCCTGGCCGCCGGCCGGCGCCGAACCGCTGGACGTCGACGCGCTGTACGGGCGGCTGCTCGCCCACGGCTACGCGTACGGCCCGGCCTTCCAGGGCGTGCGCGCGGCCTGGCGGCGCGGCGCCGAGCTGTTCGCCGAGCTCGCGCTCACCGAGGACCAGGCCCGTGAGGCCGCCGACTACGGCGTCCACCCGGCGCTGCTGGACGCCGCCCTGCACCCGCTGGTCGATGCCGAGGCCGCCGGGCGGGACACCGCGACCGCCGGACTGCCGCTGCCGTTCTCCTTCGGCGCCGTCCGGCTGCACGCCGAGGGCCCGGACCTGCTGCGGGTCCACTGGGCACCCGTCGAGGGCGGCGCCGCGCTCAGCGCCGCCGACGCCGAGGGCCGGCCGGTGCTGTCGATCGGCGCGCTGGCCCTGCGCGGCGCCCCGCTCGCGGCCGCCCCGGCGGCCGACGGCCAGGGCGGCGCGCTGCACCGGGTCGACTGGCTGCCGCTGCCGCTGCCGCTGCCGCTGCCCGCCGCGCCGGACGTCCCCGGCCGGACGCTGGTGCTCGGTGCGGCTCCGGAGGGCCTCGCCGACCTGCCCGCCGTGCCCGACCTGGGGGCGCTGCTGGCCGGCCTGGACGCCGGCGAGGCCGTTCCCGGCCTGGTCCTCGCCTTCCTGCCCCAGGCCGATACCTCCCGGGCCGACGCCTCCCCGGCGGACCGGGACGTCCCCGCGGCCGCCCGCGCCGCCGCCCGTACCGCGCTGGACCTCGCGCAGCGCTGGCTCGCCGAGGACCGGTTGGAGGGCAGCCGGCTGGCGCTGGTCACCCGGCACGCGCTCGGCGCCCGGCCCGGGGACACCGTGGCCGACCCGGCCGCCGCCACCGTCTGGGGCCTGCTGCGCAGCGCGCAGAGCGAACGGCCCGACCGGCTGCAACTCGCCGACCTGGACGACGATCCCGCCTCGCCCGCCGCCCTCCCGGCCGCGCTGGCCACGGCGGCGCCCCAGCTCGCCCTGCGCGGGGGAGCGGCGCTGACGCCCGTCCTCGCGCAGGTGGCCGCCGTCCGGGAGCCCGGGACGGGCCCGGACCTCGCCCGGGGTACCGTCCTGATCACCGGTGGCACCGGCGGCCTCGGCGTCCTGCTGGCCCGTCACCTGGTCGCCCGGCACGGGGTGCGCCACCTGCTGCTGGTCAGCCGCCGCGGACCGGCCGCCGAGGGAGCGGACGCCCTGGCCGAGGAGCTGGCCGCCCGGGGCGCGGAGGTCCGCTTCGCGGCCGCCGACACCGGTGACCGGGCGCAGCTCGCCGCCGCGCTGGCCACCGTGCCGGCCGACCGGCCGCTGAGCGCGGTCCTGCACCTGGCGGGTGTGCTCGACGACGGCGCGTTCACCGGCCTGGACGGCGACCGGCTGGACCGGGTGCTGCGCCCGAAGGCCGACGCCGCCTGGCATCTGCACGAGCTGACCGCCGGGCTCGACCTCGCGGCCTTCGTGCTGTTCTCCTCCGTCTCCGGGATCACCGGCACCGCCGGCCAGGGCGGCTACGCGGCCGCCAACGCCTTCCTGGACGCGCTCGCCCAGCACCGCCGGGCCCTCGGCCTGCCCGCCACCTCGCTGGCCTGGTCGCTCTGGGCGCAGGAGGAGGGCATGGCCGGCGCCCTGGATGCGGCGGGCCTGCGCCGCTGGGCGCTCAGCGGCCTGCCGCCGCTGGAGACCGGGCGCGGCCTGGACCCCGACGGGGCCCGGTACCGGGTTCGGCCCGGAGTTGAGCGCCTTCGCGACGGTTCGCTGTGAGAACCCATCCGCGACGCAGCTCACGATGTGC
>NZ_JBSGFD010000191.1:0-15347 GCF_053603215.1 Kitasatospora sp. NPDC004240
TGCTTGGCCGTGTCGGTGGTGGTGCGGCTGGTGGCGGCCTGGGTGCGGGCCATCAGAGGTCCTCCTTTCCGGCAGTCCTGCGCTGGACGGGCTGAGCCGTGGGCCGGCCCGGCCGGGCCGGCCGCGCTGGTCCGTCTTGGCCTGGCCCGCGGCGGGCCGAAGGACCTGCTCGCCGCGGCCCGAGCGGTGCCGAGCCGTGCTGAGCGGGCGTCAGGAGGCCTGCGGCGACGGGCGGGACTTGAGCCGGGGCGGGTGGAGGGGGCAGGTTGGGGGCATGACGAATGATGATCGTGAGCAGTCGGCGGTACCCGCCGGGGTCGTGGCCCGCAGCCGTACGCACGAGTGGCTCGCCGGGCCGCCGGTGGCCGAGTACACCGGGCTGTCGGGACAGGAGGTGCTGGAAGGGATGATCGCGGGCCGGATACCGGAGCCGTCGATCGGCAGCACGATGGGATTCCGCCTGGTGGAGGCGGGCGAGGGCAAGGCGGTCTTCGAGGGGGAGACCGGCGACCACCTGTTCAACCCGATGAACACCGTGCACGGCGGCTACCTGGCCACCCTGATGGACTCGGCGCTCGGCTGCGCGGTGCTCAGCCGGCTGCCCGCCGGCCTCGGCTACACCACCACCCAGCTCAACCTCCACCTGCTGCGCCCGCTGTTCGCCGACAGCGGCCTGCTGCGCTGCGAGGCCGTGGTGCTGCACCTGGGCCGGACCATGGCCACCGCCGAGGCGCGGGTGCTGGGCGCGGAGAACGGCAAGCTGTACGCCCACGCCACCACCACCTGCGCGATCCTGACGCCGCGTCCGCGGACCTGAGAAGCCCCCGACGGCGGGCCTGAGGAGCCCGACGGGGGCCTGAGAAGCCGAACGGTGGGCGTTCCCCGCGGGGGAACGCCCACCGTTCGGGCGGGGTCAGACGAGCGCGAGCAGCCCGCACAGCGCGATCACGCCGCAGATGCCGAAGTTGACCAGCTTGTGCGTGAGGAACACCGCCGCGAACTCGCGGATCGTCGCGCTGGGCCAGTAGTACGCGGCGGTCGGCGAGCCGAAGACCTGCCCGTTGACCCCGGTGGTGCGGGCCAGCAGCGCGGCGCGGAAGGCGTGGAAGTCGTTGGTGACGATCACGCAGCGGTACTCGGGCTTCGCCCGTTCCATCAGGACCCGGCTGAACCGCAGGTTCTCCTCGGTGGTCCGCGAGCGGTCCTCGCGCACCAGATGTGCCTCGGGGAAGCCGCGTTCGAGCAGGTGGTCCGCCATCGCGTGGGACTCCGGCAGCTTCTCGTCCGGCCCCTGGCCGCCCGAGGTGATCAGCACCGGCGGGTTGCCGCGCGCGGCCTGCTTCTCGTACACCGACCGCCCGCGCTCCAGCCGGCTGGCCAGCAGCGGCGGGACGCGCTCGCCGCCGATCAGGCCGGAGCCGAGGACCACCACGAAGTCGACGTCCTGGCGCGGGTGGTGGCGCCCGTACAGGAAGGCGTAGCCGACGAAGCAGACGAACAGGAACGACACGTACCCGACCACCAGCACCGAGGTGCCGGCCAGCACGCCCAGCGTGTACGACCCGGTGATCAGCGCGGCGACCAGCAGCACGATCACCCCGAGGATGCCGAGGCCCGCGAGCAGGGAGAGCAGGTTCGCGGGCCTCATGCCCTCCTTGCGGATCATCGTCAGCCCGTTGGAGAGCAGGAAGCCCACCAGGGCGAGGGTGCCGAGGGCCGGGAGCAGGACGATGACGGCGGCGGCGATCTCGGCCACCAGGGTCGGGGCCTTGCGCAGCTCGGCGAGCAGGGCCAGCGCCAGCAGGCTGACGGCGATGCCGAGCAGCACCGCGTTGCTGAACTGCCGCCGGTCGCGCAGCACGCCGATGCCGCACAGGGTGAAGAAGAAGATGGCGGGGGCGTAGGCGATCATGTCCGTATCGTAGGGGGAGCGCTCACCCGTTCGGCGGAGTGCTCGTCACCTTCCGGGCCCGGCCGGCCGGTGCCGGCTCAACCGCCTTGCCCTCCTTGCCCGCCGCACCCGCCTCACCTGCTTCACCCGTGAGCCGCCGTACGCCCGGGGCCGCCACCGTGCCGGCGCAGACGAGCGCCACCAGGACGGCGGTGACCAGCAGCGGGCCGGTGCTGCCCCAGCGGTCGGCGGCCAGCGGAGCCAGCGCGTAGCCGAGCGGCGCCGCCGCCAGCGAGAGCAGCCAGTCGTACGAGGTGACCCGGGCGAGCACCTGGGCCGGGAACTCGCGCTGCACCACGGTCTGCCAGACGGGGTTGAGGAAGCCCAGCCCGGTCATGGCGAGCGTGTACGCGGCCACGGTCACCGGTGCCGGCGCGGCCACCGCGAGGGCCGTCAGCGGCAGCGCGTACAGCCCGAGGCCGAGGTTCGCGGTGAGCACCGGGCGGCGCGGCCGGTACCGGCCGGCGAGCAGCGACCCGGCCAGGACGCCGACCGCGGCGGCCTGGGTCATCGCGAGCCAGACCCCGTCACCGCCGAGGCGCTGCGCGGCGATCAGCGGGCCGAGGGTGAGCAGCACGGCGGCGGCGCCGTTCCACGTGCCGTGGAGGATCAGGCTGGTCCAGTACCAGTCGCGCGAGCGCAGTTCGCTCCAGCCCTCGACCAGGTCGCGGCGGAGCGGGCGCCGCTCGGTGGGGGTGTGGCGCACGGTGAGCCGGGCCAGCATGGCGGCGCTCAGCACGAAGGAGGCGCCGTCCAGGACGAAGGCCCAGCCGGCGCCGGCCGTCCAGATCAGCGCTCCGGCGAGGGCGGGCCCGGCGAGCCGGACGGCACTGGTGACGGAGGCCAGCAGGGCGTTGGCCCGCAGCCGCTGGGGGCCGGCGACGGTGGCCACGACCAGCGGGGTGGTGGTGGGCATGGCGAAGGCGGAGGCGGTGCCGCCGATCGCCTCGGCGACCGCGATCCCGGCCAGGCCCGGGTCGGTGCCGGCCAGTTCGGCGCCGATCAGTTCGACGCCGACGAAGAGTTGCGCGGCCGCCCGTACGAGGTCGGTGACCAGGGCGACCAGACGCGGGTTGAACCGGTCGCCGACCACGCCGCCGAGCGGGAGCAGCAGCAGCCGGGGGACCATCGCGCAGCCGAGGACGAGGGCGAGCGCGCCGGAGGAGCCGGTGGCGCGGGTGATCGCGATGGCCAGGGCGGCCGGGACGACCGCGTCACCGAGGGTGGAGACGGTGCGGCCGATGAAGAGCAGGCGGAAGTCGCGGAGCCGCAGCGGATGCGGGTCCCCGGGGAGGTGGGAGGTCACGGCGGAGACTATATTTCGGTGACGAAATTTCGGCAACGAATTACCGGCGGGCATCGCGAGGGTCGGATGATCACCGTGACCGTAGACTCACCGCATGGAACCCCGCGCCCAGACGCCCGCCGGACCGGCCGGCGAGCAGCCGCCCGACTGGACCGACGGCCACGTCCGGCGCTGGCTCCCGGTGCTGCCCGAACTCGACCCGGACATCGAGGGCGCGGTCACCCGGATGAACAAGCTCTCCAAGCACTTCCGTCGGGTGCGGGAGCGCAGTGTCGCCGACTACGGCCTGCACAAGCACGAGTTCGAGACCCTGCACGCCCTGGCCGGCCGCGGCGGCCACGCCTTCCCCTCCGAGCTGCGCGCCGACCTCAACATGGCCCCCGCCTCCATCACCGGCCGGCTGGAGGCCCTGGAGCGCCACGGCTACGTCCGGCGCACGCCGTCCACCGAGGACCGCCGCCAGGTCCACGTCGAACTCACCGAGGCCGGCCGCGCCGCCTGGCACGAGGCCCTCGACGTGGTCGGCGCGGAGGAGCGCCGCCTCCTCGGCGTCCTCACCCCCGCCGAACGCCGCCAGCTCTCCGACCTCCTGCGCCGCGTCATGCACGCCGCCGAGGACCCGCAGCCGCCGGGGGAGTAACGGGCGGGGGAGTAGCCGCCGGGGGAGTGGCGGGCGGAGTGGCCGGAACGGTGGCCGCGGTCCGTTCACGGCCGGATGCGGACCAGTTCGAGCACCAGCCGGGTCGGGTCGGCCGTCAGGCTCGCGCGCAGCTCCTGGTGGACGGTCGCGGTGGTCCCGGCGTTCTCCTCCCGGAGGAATTCCCCGGCGGGGGTGACCGTGACCAGGCTCTTGCCGGACGGGCTGACGGCGGACTCGGCCGGTCGGTCCGAGACGCGGTGCACCGTCCAGCCGAGGCGCTCCAGCCGCCGCAGCTCGGCCGCGACCGGGTCGGCCGCGGTGCGGTCGGCCTCCACCACCAGGTACAGGTGCTGGAACTCCTCGCGGCCGCCCGGGTTGGTGGTCTCGGCCATCGCGACCAGGGCCCGGTCGTCCTGCACCTCGGCCCGCTCCGCCCAGGGCACGTCGTACCAGGGGCCGATGGCGGCGGGGAGCAGCACTGCCGCGCAGAGCGTCGTGACGGCCGCGAAGGCCACCGCCAACCGGACCAACACCTTGCCCACACCCATCCCGGCCCCCCGAAGTCCCCGTCCGCAGCGTCCCGTTGGAACACGCACGGGGTTCCACGAAGGTTCCCGGCCGGGCGGCCGCCGTGGCGGGGGCGGGTGCCCGGGCCACGGCGGCGGGTGGGTTGCGGGGGCGGGGGGTTACGGGGCCTTGACGTCGGCCAGGCGGCCGCCCTCGCCCGTGCAGTCGCGGAACTCGTACCACGGGGTCGGGCCGGTCCAGCGCAGGGCGGTGGCGGTGGTGGTCTTGTCGATGAAGCGGCAGCCGTCGTAGAGCACCTTGCCGGCCGTGGTGGCGGTGGCGCTCGTCACGTGGTGGGAGCCGAGCAGGGCGCAGTCCTGGTAGCGGATCATCGGCCCGCGCGAGGGGTTGACCGCGTCGAAGCGGTAGACGTGCGGGGTGGCGCCGGCGGCCCAGGACTTGAAGGAGTGCGCGGTGTCGTCGCAGGAGACGAAGGTGATGGTGCCCTTGTACCAGGCCGAGTCGATCACCTTGTGGTTCTCGCCGCGCACCTCGAAGCGGATGCCCTGCGCGTACAGCCGCATCACCGAGTCGTTCCGCGGGTTGTTGGCGTTGAGCTTGAAGAAGGTGCCGGCCGCGTTCTCGTCGATGAGGATGTACGAGCCGCCGATGAAGTTCATCGACCCGCCGCGCTCGTTGCGCACGAAGGTGCCGGACTGGAACTCGACCTTGCAGTCACGGAACCAGTAGTTGAGGAACTGGTCCTGCTGGCCCTCGGCCGGCTTGCCGCCCATCACCAGGAACGCGTCGGCGTAGGTGCCGCTGATCTGGCAGTGGTCCCAGCCCATCTCGCTGTTGAGGTTGGAGGTGCCGGCCGGCCCGTCCAGGACGATGCCGGCCTTCCAGGTGCCGTGCCACTCGACGTCGGTGTACCAGGTGTCCTGGACGCCCTTGCCCACGGCGGAGAGCGCGAGGTTGAAGGTGGCGGTGGCGTCGCGGCCCTCGAAGGTCAGGCCGCTGAAGCGGATGTTCTTGTAGCGGCCGTCGTTGGTCCAGAACACCGTGTTCGGGGTGGTCGGCGCGTAGACGATGCGCGAGAGCCGCTTGCCGTACCCGCTGATGGAGATGCCGTCGATCACGCCGGGGTTGTCGGTGCCGTGGGTGATCGGCAGCAGCGAGTCGGGCTGGGTCAGCAGGTACGTGCCCGGCGGGACGAGCAGCACCTTCTTGGGCGAGTAGCCGGTCTTGGGGGCGCCCCCGAGCAGCTCCAGGGCGGCCTTGCGGAACGCCTCGTCGCTGGGCGTGCGGCCGGTCGCGTCGGCGCCCTTGGCGATGACGTCGACCACGTAGTCGGCCGGGCCTGCGGTGACCGCCGCGGGCGCCGCCGCGGCGCCGCGGGTGCCGAGGGCGATGCTGCCCGCGAGCGCCCCCGCCCCGGTCATGCCGGCGAGCAGCGCCCGGCGGCCGGGCCGGCGCCCGGCGTCCTCGGTGCCGCCGTCGTGCCGGCTGTCTGCGTTCGTGGTCATCGGTACCCCCGGGTGGTGAAGAGAATCGGCCGGACGCCGTGACCGGACCGAAGTCGATCATGGCGTCCAGCCTGATCCTCTGTCATGCCCACCCCGCGCCGCAAGGCGCGGCCACGAACAATCGTGCGGGAGGTGAACGGGTGGTGACGGCTGCTCAGCCCCAGGGCGTCACCGTGAGCCGCAGCCGGGCGCCGCCGCCCAGGGTGCGGGTGGTGGTCGGCGGCAGCGGCACGTGGCTGATCCAGGAGACCGCGGCCGGGTCCTCGTCGGTGAGCGGGACGCCGTGCGGCACGTGGTCCTTGATCGCCCCGTCGATCCTCGAGTTCCACTGCGCCCAGGCCGCCGGCCGCGGACCGGAGGTGTCCACGTCGATGACCAGGACGTCGTCGAAGTCCGCGGCCTGCTCCAGGTGGTCGCGGAACCCGAACAGCCCGCGGTTCTCCCGCAGCGACAGCAGCCGCAGGTGCAGCGCGTACCGCAGCGGGCCGCCCTCCGCGGCCCGCGGGAGCACGGTGGACAGGAAGGTGGTCACCAGCGGCACGTCCGAGGTGGCGCCGTCCGGCGCGGGGGCCGGCAGCTGGATCGGGCACCAGTGGTCGGCGACCCGCTCGTGCATCACCACCGGCAGGCCGCGCACCGAGAGCCGGATCTCGGCCTGCCAGGTGACGTCGGGGTCGTCGTCCGGCAGCCGCACCCCGACCAGCTCGGCGGTCACCCGCAGGTCGCCGAAGAGGAAGCGCCGCAGGTTCTGGTACCCCTCCTCGGAGTTGACCATTCCGTAGCGGCCGCTGTGACTGCGGTGCACGAACGCCCGGTGCGCGCCCGCGACCTGCGCGTTGTCGATCTGCACCAGCCCGTCGCTGCGCGCCCCGACGGCGGCCGCCGCCAGGCCGTGGGCCACGTCGTAGTCGGCCGGGTTGGTCCCGATCAGGCAGAAGATCCGCTCCGCCGGGAAGGTGCAGTGCTCCGGCAGCTCGGTCGCCCGCCAGCCGTCCGGCGGCCCGTCGGGGTCGAACTCGGCCTCCGGGGTGAGGTACTCGTACATCCGGCGGGGCCCGAAGATGTTGGAGCCGTTGACGTTGAGGGTGTCGCGCAGCGCCTCCGGGACCCCGAAGCCCACGTCGAAGGTGATCCCGCCGTGCGGGGTGCCGTAGGTGAACAGCTTGTCCACGTAGTCGGTGGCCCGGCGCCCGGGACGCCGGTCGGGGATGACCTTCTGCAGCAGGCTGCGGCAGATCAGCCCGCCCATCGAGTGCGCGACCAGGTGGACCCGGGGTGCCCCGGTCTTGGCCTGGAGCTTCTCGATCAGCGCGAGCAGGTCCTCGGCGGCCGCCTCCAGGCTGAACCCGCGCGGGCGCCCGCCCCAGGTGCCGGCCGAGGAGTCGTAGAAGCGGTGGATCCAGATGGAGTCCGGCTCGATGTCGTCATGGGCGTCCAGGTACGCCATCTGCCCGCCGTTGACGTGGATGTGGTAGCCCTCGTCGAGGTGCAGCCGCAGCAGCGGGCTCTCGAACTGGTAGAACACCGGGCTGTCGCCGCGCCCTATCCGCACGTGCGTGGAACCCTCGTTGAACCCGTGGAAGGGGTCCGCGACGGCCCGGGCGATGCCGCCGGCGCCGCCCGCGTAGCCGCGCACGTAGATGATCGGGAGCCGGACGGAGCCGTCCGGCCTGTCGGGGGTCGTGGTCATGGGCCTCTGCTCCTCCGGGGCTCGTGAGCCGTGGGGGCTCGGGAACGGTGCGGGTGGTCCCGTCAGTCTTCATTCCCGCCCCGGGAGATGTCACCTGCCGCCGGTGTAACGGTTTATGACCAAGAGTCAGCCGGGGGCGTGGGCGGGACGGTCCGCGCCCCCGGCGGGCCTGGGCCGGGGCCGGAGCCTGGGCCGGTTCCGGGCGTACGGGGAACGCCCGGGACCGGCGCGGGGCACAGGGGGACGGGAGAACGGGTGAGGTCGGGGGAGGTGGTCAGGAGGGATCGATGAGGAAGCGCTGCCGGTCGAGGCCCTCGGCGCACGGCTGCTCGACGGCCTCGACCTCGGGCGCGTAGGCCGCGTCGGCCGCCGGGGGACGCCCGGCGGTGTCGGCCATGCCCACGCAGAACGAACCGTCGCCGGGCGCCCGCACCAGGAAGCCGCCCGCCGCGGCCTGCTCGATCCGGAACCGGCTCGCGCCCTCGCAGTCCTCGCGCGGCTCCAGCAGCCCGGCGGCCGGCCCGCCGCGCAGCAGCGTCAGACAGCCCTCGCCGAACTCGGGGTGCACCCACCTGATCCGGTACAGCCCGCCGCCGAGCGCCTCCAGTACGGTGCGCGGCGGCACCGCCGTCCCGCACGGGCGCTGCGCGGCGATCGCGCTGGAGTAGCGGGCGAGCGGGTCCCGGCCCTCGGTGAGGCAGAGGGCGGGCGCGGAGGCCGGGCGGATCCGCACCGGCCCGCCCGCCGGGCCGGCGGACGTGCGGGGGCCGTCGGTCGGGTGGTCGCGCTCGCCGAGCAGGGCGAGGCCCGTACCGGCGGCGATCAGGCAGCCGGCGACCAGGGCGGCGGGCAGGGCCCAGCGGCGGCGCCGGGGGCGGGTGGCCGCTCCGGGGTGCTCGACCGCCTCGGTGGGGTCGGAGCTCCCGGTGGGGTCGGAGGGGTCGGAGGGGTCGGCCGGTTCGGTGGTGCTCGGGGGAGCCGGGTCCGGGGGCGGCTCCGCGAGGGCGTCCGCGATCCGCTGCCGGGCGGCGAGCCACTCGTCGACCCGGGCGCCGTCCTCGCAGGCCCGGACGAAGGCGGCCAGCACCTCGGGCTTCGGCAGTCCCGGCCGGCGCAGGGTGTCCGCCAGCGTGCTGCGGGCCAGCACCTCGCCGTTGGCCGCGGCCCGGTCCTCGATCTGACGGAAGGTCAGGCCGGAGTGGTCCTTGAGCTCCCGCATCGCCTCCAGCAACTCGCTTGCGGTGTACAAGATCTGAAGTCGCGTCGGATCGACGCCCCCGCCCCCGGTGGTTGTCATGGCGCCCATCATTCTGGGGCGGGCGCGGGCGGGCAACCGGGCCTGGGGGCGTTCTCGAACCCCCGCCTGCCGGGCGGCGCTCCCCGGTCTTCGGCCGGGGCTCGAAACTCGAACGTGGCCCCCGGGGAGCGGGCCGCGCCGCGGTGGTTCAGCCGGTGAGGACTTGGGCGAGGTGGAACGCGTCGCCGAAGGAGGCGTAGCCGAGGCAGAGCAGCAGCCAGCAGCCCACGGCCGTGGTGAGCGCGGAGAGCGCCCGGCCGAGGCGGGTCGGTTGCCTGCGGGCCCGGCGCAGCCGGCGAAGGCCGAGCCAGGCCAGGCCCAGGCCCAGGACGGCGACCGCGCCGGCGGACGCCGGGCCGTGGCGCTCGGCGAGCAGCGCGAGGGCCAGCCCCACTCCCAGGACACCGGCCAGCGCCAGGGCGAGCGAGACGGTGGCGAGGACGCCCAGCACCAGCTCCCCGACCACCTCCACGAGGAACTCGACGATCCGGTCACGGCAGGCCCGGGCGATCCCGACCAAGGGCGAGACCTGGCCTCCCGGCACCGGTGTCGGGTCCCCGGGGCCCGGTCCCTCCCAGGCCGCCGCCCCGCTGTCCCGAACCTCCGCCACCTGCGCACTCTCCATGATCGTCCGACGGTGGCCCAGGCTAGCGGACGGCCTCGTACGGCCCGCGGGCGCCCCGGGTCCGCCCCCCGGGCGCCTTGCCGGGCCGGGAGCACGCGTCACGGACCCGGTAGGCCCGCCACCGGCGGGGCGCCCCCTACCGCACGCCCTCCACGGCCCGCTGGGCGGCCGCCGCGAGGGCGCGCCGGTCGGCGGCCCTGCCCGGGGCGATCGGGGCCGGGAAGGCCAGCTCCGCGATCAGGCCCCGGGCGGCGACCACCCGGGACAGTGAGGTCAGCAGACCGTCCTCGCCGATGAAGGCGGGGGCGCTGCTGGTGCCGCCGCCGGAGAGCCGGTAGCGGATGGTCACCGGCTGGACCGGGACACCGGCCCGGATCGCCGCCTCGAAGAAGGCGGGCCGGAAGCGGCCGCTCTCACGCCCGCACCAGGTGGAGCCCTCGGGGAAGACGATCACGGGGTGGCCGGCCCGCAGCAGCGCGGTGACCTCCGCCACCGTGCCGGGCAGGGTCCGGATGCGGTCGCGGTCGAGGAAGACCGTGCCGCCCCAGGTGGTCAGCGGGCCCAGGACCGGCCAGTGCCGGACCTCGGTCTTGGCCAGCGACCGGCCGGGGCGGGCGGCCGCGATCAGTGGGATGTCCAGCCAGGAGACGTGGTTGGCCACCAGCAGCATTCCGCCACCGCCGTACGGCCCGCCCCCGGAGCTCCCGCCGGCGGACCCGGAGCCCCCGGTATCCCCGGCGGACCCGGAGCCCCCGGCGGACCCGGAGCCCCCGGCGGCCGGGAGCGGGCCGAGGCGCAGGCCCACCCCCAGCGCGCCGAGCACGGTCCGCGCCCAGCGCCGCGCCGCCGCGTACCGGACCGACCGGGGGAGGAGCAGGACGAACGGGACGACGGCGATCCCGAGCAGCAGCACGGTCAGGCAGCAGGCCAGCCGCGCTGCCCGCCGGGGCAGGGACACCACGGGCCCGGCCTCGGCGAGGCAGCTCTCCGGCGTGCAGGACGCGGTCGGCAGCCAGACGCTCATATCGAGCCGGCCCCACCCTGTGCCCCGCCCTGAACAGCCCCACCCTGTGCCCCGCCCTGCGCGGCGGCCTGAACCGCCCTGCCCGCCGGGACGGTCACGCCCGGCACCCCGGACAGGAAGTGCCGCAGGTAGCGCGGGTCGGTGCGCTCCAGCGACAGCAGCACGTACAGGTCGGCGCAGTCGAAGTCGGGGTCGTGCGCGGGCGCGCCGCACACCCAGGCGCCCAGCCGCAGGTACCCGCGCAGCAGCGCGGGCAGCGCGGCCCGCTCGGCGCGCGGGACGCCGGTCGGGTCCCACAGCCGGTGCGGGGTGACCCGGTACTCGGCGGGGGCGAGGTGCTTGGCGCTGACGGTGTCCCAGACCCGGGCGGCGGTGGCGCCGCCGTCGTCGAGCGGGATGGAGCAGCAGCCGCCCACCCAGGTGTTGCCGGTGTCGGCGAGGTAGCGGGCGATGCCGCCCCACATCAGGTTGATGACGGCGCCGTTGCCCCGGTGCTCGGGGGCGATGCAGGAGCGGCCGAGCTCCACCAGGCCGTCCCGCACCGGGCCGAGGTTGGCCAGGTCGAACTCGCTGTCCGAGTACAGCCGGCCGGCCCGCCGCGCGGCCTCGGGCCGCAGCAGCCGGTACGTGCCGACCACCTCGCCGGTGCCCAGCTCGCGGACCAGCAGGTGGTCGCAGTGGTCGTCGAACGGGTCGACGTCGAGGCCGGCCAGCGGGCTGTGCAGCGCGGCGCCCATCTCCTCGGCGAACACGCGGTGGCGCAGCCGCTGGGCGGCCCGGACGTCGTCCTCGTCGCGGGCGAGCGAGACGCCGTAGGAGGGCTGGGCGGCCGGGGCGGCGGGCCGGGCCTCCTCGGGCCGCGGGGCGGTCCGGGCGGTGAGGGGGGTGCGGGGGGCGGGAACGGGAGCGTACGTGGGGACGGTGGTCATGACGGACCCTCCAGAGCAGCACCGACGACGGCGGCCACGGAACGCCCGTGGCACCGGCCCGGCCCGCGCGTTCGTCATCGTGCGAACCGGCACCCGTATGTCTCTCCAAGTCGGCTGGCGCCCACGTTGCCGTACGGCGGAGCGCAGATGTGCACCTGTTGAATGCGGGCCGCTCCCGCGCCGCTCCCCGTGCCGCGGCCGGCGGCGCGGGCCCGAGGGCCCCGTGCCGCCGGCCGGTGGATCCTCCCGCTCGTCAGCCGCCCCAGCCCCGGGGGTCCACGCCGCCGGGGACGGGCGCGTCGGGGTCGTACGGGGTGCGGGTGAGCACGAAGGAGCCGAGGTCGAGGTGGCTCACCGTGCCGTCGGCGGCGCGCACCACGCGCAGGGTCTCGCCGGCGAAGTAGTTGTCCAGCCCGGTCCAGGTGCCGTCCGGCTCGGGTCGGAACCGGGAGTCGCGGCCGCCGCCGAGGGTGGTCAGCTCCACCGCGCGCCCGGCCCGCAGGTGGAGCGCGTAGGCGGTGGTGCCCCAGTACCAGGGCCCGGTGAGGGCCAGCAGCTCCTGGTCGACCTCGTCCAGGGGCCGCCAGGGGGCGGGGAAGGCCGGCTCGTGCTCGGCGGTGATGTCGATCAGGTCGCCCGCGAGCGCCGAGGGGCTCACCCCGGAGGTGGCGTTGGCGAGGGCGACCGCGGCCAGGCCGTCGGCGTCGCTCACCCAGAGCCCGGCGCGGAAGCCCGGCATCGAGCCCGAGTGCCCGTACAGCAGGCGCCCGCGGACGCGGACCAGCTGGAGGCCGAGCCCGTACGAGGAGGACCAGTCGGCCGCGTCGGGGGCGACGTGGGGCACCCGCATCTCGGCGAGCGTCGCGGGGGAGAGCACCTTGTCGCCGTTCGGGGCGAGGCCGGCCAGGAAGGCGGCCCAGCGGGCCAGGTCGGCGGCGGTGGACCAGAGCTGGCCGGCCGGGGCCATCAGCCCGGTGTCGGTGAGCGGCTCGGGGAGCATCACGTCGGCCCAGGGGTGGACGGCGAAGCCGCCGGCGTGCGGGGCCTCGGGCAGCAGGGTGGTGCGGGTCAGGCCGAGCGGGCGCAGCACCTCGCGGTCGAGCACCTGGCCCCAGGGCTCGCCGCGCAGCCGTTCGACCAGGGCGCCGAGCAGGGCGTAGCCGGGGTTGGAGTAGTGGTGGACCCGGCCGGCCGGGTGCTTGAACGGCTGCTCCTCCAGGATGTCGTCGAGCCCGGGGCGCAGCGAGCCGTCGGTCCGCTCCCACCAGGGGCCGGGGGTCTCGGCGGCGAGTCCGGAGGAGTGGGCGAGCAGTTGGGCGACGGTGGCGCCGCCGGCCGGGGCGTCGGACAGGTGCCGCGCCAGCGGGTCGGCGAGGTCGAGCAGGCCCTCGTCGCGCAGGCGCAGCACCAGGACGGCGGCGAAGGTCTTGGTGATCGAGCCGATGCGGTACTGCACGTCGGTGTCGGGCGCGTGGCCGTCGATCATGCTGCGGGCGCCGCTCCAGACCAGCCGGCCGTCCCGGACGACCGCGCCGAGCAGCGAGGGCGTGCGGCCCTCGGCCTGGGCGACGGCGACCCGGTGCAGCAGGGCGCGGCGGGTCGTGGGCAGCAGTTCGTCGTGGTGCGGGCCGGCGGCGGGGGAGTCGGGCTGAAGGGTCATCTGGTCCTGGGTCCCTCGGTGGTTCGGGGTGTGCCGCCGGGATCGGGGCGCGGGCCGTCCCGTCCCGGGGCGTGAACCGGCCCAACCTAGCGCGGCGCGCGCTCCGTTCTCGAACGGATTTCACCCCCGGCCCCGGGCCCGGTGGCGGGCGGCGCGGCCCGGCGGGCCCGGGATGCTCCGTCCGCGATCGGCCGCCGTGCGTGACGTCCGTGGGGCGGACGGTACTTGACACCGTGATTGGTACAGGCCAATTTGGGGTTCTCCCCGCACCTGGCTCCCCCGCGCCTCCACCCCCACACTCCCCCACTGGAGGTCACCGGTGCACATCCGCACCCGACTGCCCGCCGCCGGCGCGGCCGCCCTGCTCGCGGCGGTCGCCGCGTTCAGCGCGCCCACCGCCGCGCACGCGGCCAACCTGCTCACCAACCCCGGTTTCGAGACCGGCACGCTCTCCGGCTGGTCCTGTGCCGGGGGCCTCGGCTCGGTGGTCACCACCCCGGTGCACGGCGGCACCAAGGCGCTCGCCGGCGCGGCGAGCGCGAGCGACAACGCCAAGTGCGTCCAGACCGTCGCCGTCCAGCCCAACACCGCGTACACGCTGTCCGGCTGGGTCCGCGGCAGCTACGTCCACCTGGGCGTCACCGGCGGCGGCTCCACCTGGACCTCGGCCGCCGACTGGACCAAGCTGAGCGTCTCCTTCACCACCGGCGCCAACCAGACCAGCGCCGAGGTGTACCTGAACGGCTGGTACGGCCAGGGCACCTACTACGCGGACGACATCAGCCTGGACGGGCCCGGCGGCAGCGGCGGCGACCCCGACACCCAGGCGCCCACCGTGCCGGGCAACGCCCGCTCCACCGGCAAGTCGTCCTCCACCGTGACGCTCGCGTGGAACGCCTCCACCGACAACAAGGGCGTCACCGCGTACGACGTCTACCGGGCGGGCACCAAGGTGCTCACCGCGGCCGGCACCGACACCTCGGCCACCGTCTCCGGCCTCACGGCGAAGACCTCGTACACCTTCACCGTCCGGGCCCGGGACGCGGCCGGCAACACCTCGGCCGACTCCACCCCGGTCACCGTGACCACCGACGAGAGCGGCGGCACCCCGACCGGCTTCAAGCAGGCCGCGCCGTACTACTACAACGGCTGGGGCAACCCGCCGTCGCCGACCACCGTGATGAGCGCCACCGGCGTCAAGTGGTTCACCCTGGCGTTCATCCTGGCCCAGAACGGCTGCAACCCCAGCTGGGACAGCCAGCGGCCGCTGCTCGGCGGGGTCGACCAGGCCACCGTCAACGCGATCCGGGCGGCCGGCGGCGACGTCGTCCCGTCCATCGGCGGCTGGTCGGGCAACAAGCTCGGCCCCAACTGCGCCACCGCGAACGACCTGGCCGGCGCCTACCAGAAGGTCATCGACGCGTACGGCCTGAAGGCGATCGACGTCGACATCGAGAACACCGACGAGTTCGAGAACACCGCCGTCCAGGACCGCATCCTGTCGGCGCTCAAGATCGTCAAGCAGAACAACCCCGGCCTGCGCACCATCCTGACCTTCGGCACCGCGACCACCGGCCCGACCTACTACGGCAACCGGCTGATCGAGCAGGCCAAGGCGCTGAACGCGGACATCGACGTCTTCACCATCATGCCGTTCGACTTCGGCAACGCGTCGACCGACATGTACGCGGCCACCGTCTCCGCCACCGAGGGTCTGAAGAACAAGCTGAAGTCCACCTTCGGCTGGGACGACGCCACCGCGTACTCGCACATCGGCATCTCCGGCATGAACGGCCTCAGCGACACCAACGAGACCACCACCGTGGCGAACTGGACCGCCATCCGCGACTGGGCCAACGCCCACCACATCGCGCGCCTGGCGTTCTGGTCGGTCAACCGCGACCGCGGCTGCGCGGGCGGCGGCCTCCAGGAGACCTGCTCCGGAATCGCCCAGAACGACTGGCAGTTCACCTCCATCACGGCCGGCTTCACCGGCTGACGCACCGCACCACGGCACCATCGCACCACCGGATCACCCCGGCTCCCGGCCCCTCCCGCCCGTCCGCGGCGAGGGGCCGGGAACCGGCCGCGCGCCCGAGTGCCCGGCGACCCGCCGCGGCCGGCCCCCCCCCCCCCGAGCGCACAGCCTGGGGGAGGGGAACGCGATAGTGGACGCGGGGGAGATGAAGGTG
>NZ_JBSGFD010000192.1:0-15176 GCF_053603215.1 Kitasatospora sp. NPDC004240
CCGCCCGCCCGCCGGGTGGGCGGGCGGGCGGCACTTCGGTTAGCGTCGGCCGTGGGGAGCCGGCGGTGGTCGGGGGTCGGTGGTCGGAGGTCGGTGGCATGGCAACGGCGACACTCGCACGGCTGGTGGACGAGTGGCGGCAGGCGGCGGACCGGCACCTGCCGCCGACCAAGCGGTCGCTGGTGGTGATGTGGGCGGCGTTCGGCACCACCTTCGGCACGGTGCGGTTCATCACCCACGGGATCAAGGACGGCTGGCTGCCCTGGGGCAACGTCTCGGTCGACGGGAAGCACCTGCACCACTACAACATCGGCATCGCGGCGCTGGCCGGGGTCGGCCTGGCGGCCGTCCGCGGCGACGGGCAGGCGGTCGGCCACCCGGCGCTGGCCACCGTCTACGGCGCGGGCGCGGCCCTGATCAGCGATGAGTTCGCGCTGCTGCTCGACCTGCAGGACGTCTACTGGGCCAAGCAGGGCCGGCTGAGCGTCGACGTCTCGTTCGGCGTGCTCGCCGTGCTCGGCGGCTACCTGTCGGCCGCGCCGTTCTGGCACGAAGTCGTCCGGATCACCCACCGCCGGCTGACCGCCGGGTGAGATCCCGTATCCCGCCGCCGGCGTCCGGAGGGGTGCCGGGCGCTGAGCGGCTCCGACCCGCTGCCGGCAGGTCGCGCCGGCGGCGGCCTCGCGCAGGCCCCCGGACGTTGTCCCCGGTAGCCGCTAGCATCCGCGGCATGGGACTCGCTATCACCGTCGGCATACTCCACGACCTCGCCGCGCACGACCGGGAGGGCCTGGCGCACCACGAGCAGGCCTTCGACCGGCTCACCGGCGCGCTCGCAGCCGAGGGCATCGACTGGCGGGAACCACCCGCCACCGCGCCGGCACCGGCGGCCGACGCCACGTGCGCGGCCGGCTTCCCGTACAGCTACCTCACCCATCTGCGCCGCGCGAGCGTGCTCGCCGCACAGGGCCGGGCCGTCACCCCCGCGTCGGACTGCGACCCGGACCAGTACGAGCACGACCTCGACGAGGTCGCCGACGAGACCTCGATGCTCTCCTCCCACCTGCTCTGCCACAGCGACAGCGCCGGTTACTACATCCCGGTGGACTTCCCGGACCCGCTGTTCCTGCCCGAGGAGAGCGGGGTCGCCGGGGCCGGCATGGTCGGCTCCAGCGTGCGGCTGCTGGCCGAACTGCTCGCCTTCGCCCCGGCGATCGGCGTGCGCACCGAACCCGACGGCACCCTGTCCGACGCCGAGTCGGCGCGGCTCGGCGGTGCCCGGCCCGGCGGTGGCTTCGAGGCCGAGGAGTACGCCTGGTTCCGGCTGTACCGCGCCTGCCGGGCGAGCGTGGCGGGCGGCCGGGCGGTCGTCTTCCACTGATCCCGGCCCACCGGACGGCCGGTGGACCGGGGCCGGGGCGGGACGGGGACACGGTGGCGCGGGCGAGTACCGGCCCCGGCCGGCACCGCGGCGGCGGGCCGAGGGGCCGCGTCTCAGCCCTTGGGCGGGGCGGCCTCGGCGAGGAAGGCCAGGACGTCGGGCAGCGCCCCGCCCTTGAGCAGGTCCGGTCCCTTGAGGTCGCCGGGGTAGGTCCTGAGCCGTTTGACGCGGCTCGCGGACGCCTCGTACAACGCCCGGGCGTCGCCGCTCGCCGCCGGGTCGCCCTCCCCCGCGGCGAGGAACATCGGCAGCTTGCCGAGCGCGACGAGCTTGACCGCGTCCCACCGGCCGGACCTCTGCGGTGCGCTCAGGGCGACGATCGCCTTGAGCGGACCGTCGATCGGTGTGGACGTCTTGTCCAGCAGGGCGGTGGCGGTGTCCGACGCGCCGACCATGACCGTCTTCGAGAAGCCCCTGCCCGCCAGGAAGCGGCCCGAGGGGCCCAGGTCGTCGAAGAAGTCCCCGCTGCTCGTGAAGGCGAGAACGGCGTAGCCGGCCTTGGTGAAGCCCGGCAGGTAGGGAACCCAGTCGCAGAGGGATCCCCCGGGCCGGGGCCAGAAGATGATCGCCACCTCGGCCCCGCCGCCGTCCGCGTCCTGGAAGTACGCGTCGTTCGACTTCGCCCCGTCCCGCACGGTGACGGCGCCCTGACGGCCCTGGTCCGCGGTCAGGCAGCCGTACGTGGTCGCGGTGGGCGGCGTGGTGGCCGTCGGGGCGGTGGACGCCGCGGCCGCCCCGGGCGCCGGCACGGCCGCTCCCCCGCATCCGGCCACCAGTACCACCCCGGCCAGGACGCCCGCCGCCGCGGACACGCCGATGCGCTTCACAGATTCCCCCATGGTTTCCCGCAGCCCTGCGGGGCCGCGGGAAGCACCGTAGGGAAACCGGTTCCGGCACGTCAACACACGTGCCGTGCCGTCCGGCCCGGCTGTGGTCCGGCTGTGGCCCGGCCTGGTCCTGATACAGGGTGGTCAGTTGTCGTACAGGCCGCGGCCCTCGCCGTTGGCGGCGCGCTCCAGCACGTCCACCAGCTCCAGCGGTGTGGACAGCATCGGGTAGTGACCGGTCGCCAGCTCGAAGAACGTCACCCCGGGCTCGGCGAGCTTCGCGAACCGCGGCAGCCCGGTGGCGTGCAGCGACCGGGCGAACTCCACGCTCAGCCCGCTCGCCAGGCAGAACACACCGGTCGTCGGCACCCGCAGCCAGTCGCCGGTCAGCTCGACCGGGTCGGTGACCGTGCGCACCGGCTGCGGGACGGCCAGCCGCAGCCAGCGCTCGTGCTCCGCCTGCGGCACCCCGTGCACCGCCGGGATCTCCTTCGGCACCGGCACCACCTCGCCGGTCACCCCCGCCAGCAGGTCCAGCTGCGGCATCTGCAGCACCACCGACTCCCCCGACTCCGGGAACCCGGTGTCCACGAACACCAGCCGCGACACCAGCTTTGGCCGCCGGTCCGCCGCCCCCACGCACGGGAACGCGGCATAGCTGTGCGCCACCAGCACCGCCCCCGGCCCCTCCGCCTCCAGCACCCGCGCCACCGCGTCCACGTGCGACGCCAGCCCGGCCTCCTCCTGCGACGGCAGCGTCACCGGCACCGCCCGGTGCCCCCGCGCCTCCAGCCCGGCGGCCACCGCCTCCCACGCCCAGCCACCCATGAACAGACCCGGCACCAGCACGAACGTCGCCATGACCCTCACCCCTCTCACCCGGCCGCGCCCTGCGGCCGGGCAAGACCGTACGACCTCCCCCAGGGGGAGATTCCAGCACCAGGGCCGGCCCGGGGCGCCGCCGTGGCCCGGGCGGGTCTCGTCGGGGCGGATGCCGGGCCGTCCCCTTGTGGGGCCGCGCGGGCGGGGAGTACGGGCCGGCCCGGGTGCCTCACCGGGGGGCGGAGTGCGTTCCCGGCTTCTGCTCCAGGCTCTGCAGGCAGAGGGTGTACTTGTGGCTGCGCCGCTTGTAGGTGAAGTAGCCGTCGGCCTCGGGGTAGGACCTGCGGCACACGTTCTCGCCGTCATCGGTGTCGTCCACGCGGCCCACGACGCGGGCCTCGGCGTTCGGGTCGGAGCAGGGGACCACCGTGACGTCGGGGTTGGTGTCGACGACGCCGGACAGGGCGATCGGGTTGCTGTTGCGGATGCAGTCGCCGGCCTCGGCGAACTCGGGGTCGTCCTTCGTGAAGAAGACGAGCGCCGCGACCAGGATCACCGGGATGAGCGCACCGAGGATCGTGGGCCGCAGGTACACCGGCTTGCCGGGGTCGGCCGGCGGGCGGGGCGCGCCGGGCAGCGGCTCCGGCAGCTTGTTGACCTTCAGGCGCTGCGGGACGTTGACCAGCATGGTGATGGGGTTGATGATCATCGAGGGTATGCCCCACCAGCCCTGCCAGAGGCTGTCGGAGGTCATCTCGCGGTGCGCGGCGATGCCGCAGGTGCGGCAGTAGGGCCCCCGGCGCTTCAGGTACTTCAGGATCACGACGAGACCCAGGTGCCCGCGGAAGGTCGCGTCCACGGCCGGGACGGAGCCGCAGTACCGGCAGCTGAGCTGTCCCTCGCCGTAGACGGGCAGGTCCGGGGCCGCGGCGTCGGGGGTGGGCTCGGTGGGCGCGGTGCCGTGGGGCAGTTCGGCGGACTGAGTGGAAATGGTGGATCTCCCATGGCGATCACGAATGTGGCCCGCGAACCGTACCGCCACTCGAACGCCGGGTGCGAAGCATTAAGGCCCTGGGGAACCGGGAGGTGGGACGGTCCGGAGCAGTGGGGAAGGCCGCCAGCCGACGGCTCACAGGCGCAGGTGTGACGCCCCGTTGGGGTGGCCTTCCCCCTGGGCCCACCGGTGCGGTGGGCGTCAGCCGTCCGTGCGGGCGGCGCGGGGGCGCTGGCGCAGCGAGATCCGGTTGCCGTCCGGGTCGACCGCCTCGATGCGGACCCCGAACGGGTACTCGACCGGCTCGGGCTGGTCGAACGTCACCCCGCGGTCGCGGAACAGCGCGAAGTCCTTCCACAGGTCGTCCGACTCCAGGAAGACCGGGCCGGGCGTGGTGTCCGGCAGCGCACCGGCCGGCTGACCCGCGGCGGCGGCGTGCGGCCACAGGACGATCTCGACCGGGCTGCCGGGAACGCCCACGGTGAGGAAGCGCCCGTCGGGGTTCGGGTGGTCGATGCGCTTCTCCAGCCCGAGTCGGCGGGTGTAGAAGTCCAGCGCTCGGTCCTGGTCGGTCACGTAGAGCGTCACGTACATGATCGTGTTCAGCATGGCGGTGGTCCCGTCCCTCTCGTCCGTGGGCCCCGGCGGCCTCGTCGCGCCGGGTGCCCCGTCATCGCACTGACGGTGCACGGCGGGGAGATGTGACGGGCCGGCGGAGGATTCTTCCGGCCGCTTCGCCGGGCGCTTCGTCGGAATCGCCGTTGTGTGCGCGGCGGCGCCGACGGCCCAGGGGTGGTACGGCTGCGGGCCGGGCGGGGTGCCCGGCCCGCGGCCGCGTTGCGGGGAGGTCAGCAGGAGACGCCGGAGCCCGTCGGGACGCCGAGGATTCCCGTGAACTCCACGTACCGGTTGACCCGGTTCTCGACCTGGCGCGGGCCCTTGCCGTCGCACTCCAGCGCGCCGTTGATCGAGCGGATCGACTGTCCGAACCCGGCGCCGCTGATCATGGCGTCGTGCCCGGTGATCGGGCCCGGCCCGTCCTGGGTGTTCCAGTACCACAGGGCCGTCATCATGGCGACGGCCGGATCCGTCTCCACCAGCCAGGGGTTGTTCAGCAGGTCGATGCCGAGGAAGTCCCCCACCTGCTTGTAGTTGAAGTTCCAGCTCAGCTGGATCGGGCCGCGCCCGTAGTACGCCGACCGGCCCGCCGGACAGCCGTAGGGCTGGGCGTCGTCGCAGTAGTGCGGGTAGTTCGCCTCGTTGACCTCCTTGATGTAGTACAGGCCGGCGGTCTCGTGGCTGATGTTCGCGAGGAAGGCCGCGGCCTCCTGCCGGCGCGTCGTGCTGTCGCCGGTGTGCGCGAACGCGGGGAAGGCGCGCATCGCGTCCACCAGCCCCTGGTACGTGTAGGCGGGGTTGCGCTTCGGGAACATCTCGTTGAACTGCGCCTCGCTGACCACGAAGCTGTTCGGGTACGGGTTGCCCCCGGTGCCGCAGGTGTACGGCGCCCAGTAGTACGTGCTCACCGTGGGGTCGTACCCGGGATTGTCGCGCTGGGCGATGTAGATCCGGCCGTCGGTGTACGTGACGATGTCGCGGGCCTGGTAGTTGGCGCCCTGCGACCAGCCGGGCGCTATCGCGCATTCGTCCACCGGGGTGGCGGCGGACGCCGTCGCGGGCACGAGGGCCGTGGCGGCCAGGGAGCCGGCCGCCAGCAGAGCGGCCAGCAGTGCCTTCACGCGAGTTCTGAGCACGGGATTCCTTCATTCGTGCGCCACGGGCATGCCGGACGGACCCGGTGGGGGCCGGGCGGGCCGACAGCGCCGTGGAGGGGGATGGTTGCGCACACTGAACCGTTCCGCGTTCATCGCGGTCAAGGTCCGGCCGAGCACGTTTTGCAGGCTGCAACGACTGCCGTATCAGGTTGAGTTGACGATGGCTCAGTAGTAGCGTCGCGCCCGCCGGGCACGCACCCGACCATCGTCATCGGCCTGGGCGGGTCGCCGCACGGAAGGGCGCCGGGAGCGGCGGGGCCGGGAGCGGCGGACTTCAGGGAGAATCATCCGCGTGCTGGTGGAGAAGCGGGAGATCGTCGGTGTGAAGTCGCTGGGCAGCGACCGGACGCTCGGTCCGGCCGACCTCCATCGATGCGTGTTCAACGGCTCGGCCCTGGCCCAGTTCGACGACCCGGGGCTGGGGTTGGTCGTCAGGGACGTCACCGCCAGGCGTTGCCGGGTGGTCCGCTCCGCGGCGCAGGGGGTGCGGTTCGAGGAGGTGCACGTCGACGGGCTGGCCATCACGTCGCAACTGAACCTGAACGGCTGCGTGTTCAAGCACGTGACGTTGACGGGGAACATCGGTCCCCTGATGGTGGCCGCCCCGAACGCTTCGCTGCCGCAGGGCGTCCGGGAGCGGCTCACCGCCGGGATCGTCGCCTACTACTCCGGCGTCGACTGGGCCCTGGACATCTCCGGAGCCGCGTTCTCCGACGCCGACTTCCCCTACGTTCCCGGTCACCTGATCCGCCGCGACGAGGAGACCCAGTTCCTGCTGCATCGCGACCGGGTCGAGCGGTTCGAGGGCATGGAGGGATTGCCCGGGTCCGCGCGGATCGCGGCGCGACGGTTCGAGACGACCCCGTTCGACACGCTGGTGGCCGTCGCTCCCAGGCGGTCCGAGCACTTCGCGACCCGCCTGGCCGAGCTGGAGGTGCTTCGTACGGAGGGCCTGGCCGACTGAGAACATCTCATTTGGATAGTCGTCGGGTGCAAATGAGGGCTGCGGCGATGCTGGCGAAGGCAGCGAAGTGGTCGGCCTTGCGTTCGTAGCGGCGGTGGAGTCGGCGGAAGCCGCCGAGCCAGGCGACGGTGCGCTCAATCACCCAACGGTGGCGGCCGAGGCGCTGGGAGGATTCGACGCCTCAGCGGGCGATGCGTTGGGTGAAGTGGATCCGCAGCAATTCCGCCCCCTCCATCGAACACCGGCAGGGCTGCCGCGGCGCCCCCACACCGGTCCCCCTTGCAGGCCTGCGACCACCGTAAGCGGGACGGCGCGGCAACGCCGGGGCGTTGCCCGGCACGGACATCGCGCGTCCGAACCTGGAGGCGGGTTGGTTCGGACCGCGAGGAGGGGGCGGCTGCAGCGTCTTCCGGTGCGGGAGGTACGCAGGATATTGCACCCGGCAACTGCCGTGATGGAATACTGACTTGAGGATGCGATGCCGCCGTTTCAGCATGGCGGCAACGGAAGGGGGAGACGATGCCCGACGTTCAGAGTGCGCTCGACGCGGAGTCGGTGGCGCTGGTCGCGGCCAACTCGCTGGCCACCGCGATGGGGACCGGGATCTGGGAGATGATCCGGACGGGGATGGGGGCGATCTTCCAGCGTCGCGGGTACGACCAGAGCACTATTGAAGGCCAACTGGACGGTGACGCAAGTCTGGTGATGGGAAATCAGGCAGATGCGATCCGTGGGGAGCTCGTCGGCCCGTGGCGTCGGCGGCTGCAGGCGCTGGTGGACGCGGATCCGACGGTGGTGGCCGAGTTCGCGGCCCTGATCGCCCAGGTCGAGGCCGGACTGCCGCGCGAGTCGGGGAACTGGGTCCAGAACATCAACGCGGAGGGCCACGCCGTGGTCAACACCGTGGTGGGCGGCAAGCAGGTCAACAATTACATGGACTCCCGGCGCCGCGCCGACGGTTCCGCAGCCGACGACCCAGTCGAGGGCGAACTCCTCTGATGAGCGGACGGTCGGCCGACGGGACGGTGTTCACCCAGAACGTCCTTGCGCGCCAGGTCACGATCAACACCGTCCACAATGGCGACCAGTACAACTACATCTACCGCGACACCCCTCCCTACCGGGTGGAACCATTCCCGCCGCACCCCGGGGGGACGCGGCCCGACGGCCTGGAGAAGCTCCCCAGCCGTCTGCTGACGGCGCGCCACCGGGTCGTGCCATTCTCCCCGCGCCCGGAACTGGAGGTACTGGAGCGCTGGCGGGACGCCGATCTTCCCGGGCTGTCCGTGCGGCTGCTGTACGCCGAGGGAGGGCAGGGCAAGACGCGGCTGGCGGCGGAGTTCGCCGACCGCTCGACCCGGGGCGGCTGGACCGTCGCCCAGGCCCGGCACCGCAGCGAGGTCGCCTCCGCGGGGGGCGGGGACGAGACGCTGGCGGTGCGGTCGCCCGGTCTGGTCATGGTCGTCGACTACGCGGAACGCTGGCCGTCGGCGGACCTGGTCACGCTGATCCGTCAGCACCGCGACGCGGCTCGCGACCGGTTGCGGATCCTCCTGCTCTCCCGCTCGGCGGGGGCGTGGTGGCAGGCGCTGGACCACCAGTTGGGCAAGCTCGACGTGATGGCCACCGACACGGTCCGCCTGGCCGCCCTTCCGGACGACCCGGAGACGCGCACGGAGGCCTACACCTCGGCCCGGGACGCCTTCGGCAACGTTCTCGGCCTGGCCGATCCCGGGGCGGTGACTGCCCCGGACAGGCTCGGCACACCCCAGTACGGCCTGATTCTGACCACGCACATGAAGGCACTCGTCGACGTGGACGCGGCCGTGCGGGGTGTCAGGCCTCCGTCGGGCCGGGACCTGGCCGCGCTCTCCTCCTACCTCCTGAACCGGGAGCACGATCACTGGCGCTCGGCCCACGACGAGGGGCGGGGCCCGGTCCCCACCCCCGAGGAGGTGATGCGCCGCGCGGTGTACGTCGCCACCCTGACTCCGCCGCTGGCCGGGGCGGAGGCGTCGGCGGCACTGGTGCGTACCGGGGCGGCCGAGCCGGCCGAGGCGGAGCAGGTGGTGCGCGACCACGCCCGCTGCTACCCGCCCGGGACGGAGAACCGGCTCCTCGAGAGCCTGGCCCCTGACCGGCTGGCGGAGGACTTCCTCGCACTGACGCTGCCCGGCTACGAGGAGCGGCACCGTTACCACGCCACGGACGCGTGGGCGATCACGGCCCCGGCCATGCTGCTGCGGTACATCGAGGACACCGAGCCTCCCGCGGCCGCCCGGCACTCGCTCACCGTACTGATCGAGACGGCCCGCCGCTGGCCGCACGTCGTCGACCGCCATCTGATCCCGCTGCTCGCGACATGGCCCGGCCTGGCATCGGCGGCCGGGGGCGCGGCCCTGGCCCGGCTCTGCGAGCTGAGCGGACTGCCCGACGAACTGCTGGAGATGATCGTGCTTCGGATGCCCCGGCACCGGCACGTCGACCTAGAACTCGGGGCCGCGGCACTGACGCGGCGCGTGGTCCGCTACCGGCTCGCCAAGGACGAGCTCTCCCCGGCGGAGGAGGCGGACCTGCTGAACGCGCTGGCCTCGCGGTACCTCGACGCCGGTCTGCTCGACGCGGCGGAGGGACCGGCCCGGGAGGTCGTCGAGCTGCGCCGGGGGCTCGTCATCGGCGACCGGTCCGCACCGTCCGCCGTGGCCGCACTGGCCGCACTGGCCGACGGGCTGAACAGTCTCGCGTCCGTCCTCGTCACCGCGGGCCGGTTCGAGGAGGCGACGGCTCCCACGCTGGAGGCGGTCGAGACCCATCGCCGACTGGCGGAGCGGGACGCCGCCGGGGACCCCTCGGGCCTGGCCTACGCGCTGAACAACCTGGGAGTCCAACTGCTGCGCACGGGCCGGGCCGGGGAAGCGATACAGGTGTCGGCGGAGGCGGTCGGTCTGCTCCGGGACCTGCGGGACGGCGACCGCGCAGCGCACCTGCCCGCGCTCGCCATGGCCCTGACCAATCTGGGCAGCGCCATGGCCCTGACCGGGCGGGCATCGCACGGGACCGACCTGACGCAGGAGGCTCTTCGGATCCACCGCGAGCTGACCGGCACCGACCGGCAGCAGTACCTGCCCGATCTGGCGATGTCACTCCTGAACGGCGGCCTTTGGCTGATGACAAGCGGTGATCCGGTACGGGCCCTGGCCCTCACGGACGAGGCCGTCCACCTCTACGACGGGCTCGCCGGGGCCAATCCCACCGCCTACCGCGCCCACCTGGGCAGCGCCTGGGACAACCGCGGCAACGTCCTCGCCCGGCTGGGCCGTTCCGAGGAGGCACTGGAGGCGACCCGCAAGGGACTGAAGATCCGGCAGCATTTGGCGGACACCGACCCGCAGCGCGCGTCGGCCCTGGCGAAGTCGCTCACCAATCTGAGCATCCGGCTGTCGCAGGCGCCCACGTCCGAGGACGGCCTCGCCCCCGCGCATGAGGCCGTCCAGCTGTGGCGGCCCCTCGCCGCCGCCAACCCCGCCCACCTGCCGGACCTCGCGACCGCACTGTACGCCCTCGACCACTGGCTCACCCGGACCGGTCTGCACGAGGAGGCCCTGCGGGCGGTCGAGGACCGGATCGTGGTGCTGGAGGAGTCCGCGCGGGAGAACGACGCGCAGTTGCCTGCGCTGGCCGACGCACTCCACATCGCCGGCGCCCGGCTCGCCCACGACGGCCGATCGGACCGGGCCGTCGACCACCTCGCCGAGGCGGTGTCCGTCCGTCGACGGCTGGTCGAGGGCGGAACGGCCGCCGAGGCGGCCGCGCTGATGGAATCGTCGGACCTGCTGGGCGCCTGCCTGGTGGACATCGGCAGGGCGATGGAGTCCGCTCTGGTGACCATCCGGTCCGTGGACGCCGTGAAGCGGAACTCCGCCCCCGATCCGGAGTCCTTCCGACCGCACCTGCTGGACGGGCTGCTACTGGTCGGCCTGCGACTGTCAGCGGCCGGCCGGACCGGCGAGGCGATCGCGGCTCTGCGGGGTGCGCTGAAGATGCTCCGGACCTCGGCCGCCGACGACCCCGGGGCCTACGCGCAGCGGCACGCGTTCGGGCTCCGCCACCTCGCCCTGATCCAGGCTGCGACGGGGCGCGATACGGAGGAGGCGGTTCGGGCCGCCGACGAGGCCGTGGCCATCTGCCGGCGACTCGCCGCGGAGCTGCCCGCAGGGACGCCTTTCCCGCCGCTCTCGGCCGCCCTCGACGCCCGGAGCACCGTACTCACGGCACTCGGGCGCGCCTGACCGGCCGGGTGCCGGGGCCCGCCCCGCCGGGGTTCTCGGCGACGAGCAAGCGGCGCGGGTCGTGGCCGTTGGGCAGCGGCCACGACCCCGGGTGTGCCGGCTAGAAGCTGACGATCCGCAGGAACGTGCCGGGGTTGTCGTCGTAGTTGGTGCCGGTGACGTAGAAGGTGCGGCCGTCCGGGCCGACCGTCAGGGTGGTGGCCGGCGGCGCCACAGGGATCGCGAGGTGCTGGCCGCGATCGTGTTCGTCGCGACCTCAGGGTGCACGTGGGCCCAGTTGCCGCCCTGTTTCGGCCCGTCCGGGCCTACCGCGCATCGCCGCTTCACCGAGTGGAGCAATGCCAGGGTGTGGGCCAAGCTCCACCGGGTGGTCCTGGAGGAGCTCGGCGGGCGCGGCGAGCTGAACTGGTCCCGGTGCGCGGTTGATTTGGTGAACATGAGGGCCCTGAGAAGGGGGAGCTGACAGGTCCGAATCCTGTCGATCGGGGCAAGCGCGGGTCGAAGATCCACCTCATCACTGAACGCACCGGTTTACCCCTGTCGCTCGCGATCTCCGGGGCCAACGTCCACGACAGCCAAGCCCTGATGCCGCTTGTCGACGCCATCCCGCCGATCCGCTCACGGCGCGGGCCGCGGCGCCGCCGTCCCGGCAAGCCGCACGGCGACAAAGCCTACGACCACCGTTTCATCCGCTCCTACCTGCGACGAAGGCAGATCCCGGCCCGCATCGCCCGCCGAGGCGTCGAATCCTCCCAGCGCCTCGGCCGCCACCGTTGGGTGATCGAGCGCACCGTCGCCTGGCACGGCGGCTTCCGCCGACTCCACCGCCGCTACGAACGCAAGGCCGGCCACTTCGCTGCCTTCGCCAGCATCGCCGCAGCCCTCATTTGCACCCGACGACTATCCAAATGAGATGTCTTCTGAGGACCCGCCCCCGAACCTCCGCGACCGCAGCACAGGTGCCGGGTGCATCCTGCGGCGCAGCACCGCGTGCCGGTGAGCGGGGCCGGGTTGATCCGGGTTGCGCGGTTTCGACCCCTCCCCCGGATTGATCCGGGGGGCTTCCCGTCACTCCTGGCGGGCGTCTCGACGGACCGGCCCGGCCCGTCGAACGTCGCGTGCCACCACGGTGTCGGCGTGTGCCTGGTGGCCGCAGCCGACGCAGTGGAATCGCTCCTGTGTGGGCCGGTTCCCGTGAGGGTGGGCGCCGGCCGGACGTCTCGCATCCGCCCACTACCCCGCGGACCGGCCCGGTCGGGTGGCCCTGACCCGGCGCCACCATCGATCGCTTCGCAGGACTTCCGCCCGTTGGAGGTGGCTCAGTACGGTTGCTTCGTTCTCGGCGTCTCCGAGTTCCCGGTAGACGGCAAGAGCCCGGGTGAACGATCCGAGCGCGTCGGAGTACCGCCCGAGTTCTTCCAGCGCCTGGCCGTGTCGGGTCAGGATCCAGGCCTCATCGTTCCGGTCGCCGAGGGCGCGGTAGATCTCCAGGGCACGACTCTGGGCGTCGATCGCCTCGTCGTAGGTCCCCAACGCGCGCAGGGCGAAGCCGAGTCCGTTCAGCGCCCGGCCCTCGCCGTGGCGGTAGCCGGCATCGAGGGCGGGGCGCGGGTCGCCCGGGCGGACGCGGGTGAGCGTGTCGGCGACGAGAATGGTGGCCTCGCCGGGTTCGAGCTCGCCGAGAGTGACCAGGCGGGCCTGGAATCCCGGGGAGTGCAGTGCGTCACGGGGGGGGTCACCAGCAGCCGGTGGCGGGGGTCGGCCGGCACCAGCGGCGCGACCTGGCCCGTGCTGGAGGCGTCGTCCGCGAGGATCAGCACCGGCCCCGGCCTGCGGGCGAGTTCGGACTGGTAGCGCGCGGCCTGCCCCTGCGGGTCGACCGGCAGATCCTGGTCACGGACGCCGAGTTGACGCAGCAACGCGGTGACGGCCTGCGGGCCGCCGACGGCAGCGCCCGGCCGGTAGCCGCGCAGGGAGACGTGAAGGGTGCCACCGGGGAACCATCCGCGGCTGACGGCCTCATGGGCCGTGTGCAGGGCGAGGGCGGCCTTGCCGACGCCCGCCAGGCCGGCCACCACCGACACCACGACCGGCCCCGGCTCCGCGGCCGGGGTGCCCGTCGTGACCTTTGCGGCGGTGACCGGGCCGAGCAGTGCCAGGAGCATGTCGGCGTCCTGCTCGCGGCCGACCAATCGGGGCGGGGCGGCCGGCAGGGACGCCGGCGGACGGTACGGGACCGCACCGTCCGCCAGCAGGTAGACGTCCCCGAAGTACTGATCCCTCGCCGCCTGGTTGACCCGTCCGTCCCCGAACGCCTCGGCGCGCTGCCCGACGTGACCGCCGGACCCGCCGCCGCGCTCAACCTCTTGCCCGGGCGTCACGCTTGACGAGCCCCGCCAGCGGTGGCGCCCGCCGTCACGGACCCGTCCGACAACCAGCCGGACCGCACCGACAGCCACAGCCCAGAACGCCTGGCGAGAAGCAACCACGGCCCACCCCACAATCCGCCCCGAACCAGGCACCCCGAACCCCGACCGCACGATGCCGTGAACGATATGTCCCCCCACCCCCGGCAGACATCACGGGGCGCAGCAGCGGGAGCCGGGGCTCGGTCCGGGCACCACCACCCCCGCACCACCACCTCCTGGTCAAGCTTTCCGGAACAATCGATCGGACCCGAACGGTCCGCCGGGCGCCCGCCGGGGTCGTCCGACCTGCACGGGGGCGGGACCGCCGTTCTCCCCGAGCGGGCCCGATCTGTTCGGCCTACGCTCGGAGATATGACGACAAACACCGCGAACGTCACCTTCTACACCGTCCGGTCCGGTGACACGCTCACGTCCATTGCGAAAATGTTCGACACGACGATCGACCAGCTCGTCGCATGGAACAACATCCCGAATCCCGACCTCATCAAGGTCGGCCAGCGGCTCATCGTCGCGCGGACGAGTTCCTCCCACGACACCCATTACATTGTCAAGTCGGGTGACACGCTGACGTCCATTGCACGCATGTTCGGCACGACGATCGACCAGCTCGTCGCATGGAACAACATCCCGAATCCCGACCTCATCAAGGTCGGCCAGCGGCTCATCGTCGCCAGATCGACGCCCATGGCCGCCTGAGCGGAAGGAGCGAATGGCGGTTGCGATCCAACTGCCATTCGCTCCTTGGCGATCCGCTCCCCGGCGCGGGCAGCGGGCGACGGGGGGACTCAGCAGGCGAAGCCCGACGAGTTGGCCCAGAAGGTCAGGAACGACCAGGTCTGGGAGCCGATGACGCCGTCGACCGTGATGTCGGCGCATTTCTGGAACCGTCTCGTCGCAGCGTCGGTCACGGGACCGAATTCGCCGTCCACGGTCAGCCCTTCGCCGGTCAGCGAGAAATTGAGGAAACACTGCGCCTGCTTGACCGCGATCCCCGACGAGCCCTGCTTCAGCGTCGGCCGGGCGTCGGTGTAGTTGCAGCGCTGGGTCGGCGTTTCGTCTGTCATCTTCGGAATTCCTTCATGGTCGCACCCGAATGGGCATGTCTGTTCGGTGGGGCGTTTCCCATGGAAACACAGGTCCCCGCGCCCTGCAGTCCGGCGAAGGCGTCGGAGATGATTCCTCGCGACACCCCCGGGACTGCGGAATCGACCATGTGCGGACGAATCCCGGCCGGCAGCTCCTCCGGCGCGGGGTGACGAGAAGAAGTCATTTGTACACAAACGGAGTATTATGCCCGAACGTGAGGGATCCGGCTCTCCCAGGGGGTCCACGGAATCCGGGTCACCCTCGGAGCCCTACGCGCCGTCGAGGGGCTCCCGGACCGCGTGGGGCATGATCCTCGGCGCCTCGCGGTATCCGGTGACACGGTTCGTCGACACGCGCGCCAGGAGACGCCGACGAACACGGGAAAGCCGGCGGCCGGCACAGGCGCCGACAAGAAGGAGTGAGGACGCCCCTCCGCCCTCGACGCCGCGGTCGTCGAGGCGTCAGGCCCCGACGGGCCCGGGGCGGGCGTCGGCAACCGCGTGCCCGGCCCGCGCGCACCATGGGCCGGCGGGGGGCCGGGCGCCGCCC